>WANG01000025.1 GCA_015521945.1 Candidatus Hydrothermarchaeota archaeon | reverse complement strand
GTGAGTGGTAACCCCCCTGCCCAGCTCACCGCAGAAGTTGGGCTTGACCAGCACCGTATCCTCAGGAGAAACCACCCGCCTCCACCCCAGCCTCTCAAAAACCCACCTCACATCCTCCTCAAGCTCCCCGCACCGCCTGAGGTAAACCCGCATGCGATAAACTTGCTCTCACATCATATAATACTTCGCCGTGCGCCGGCAACCTTTAACTTCCACGGAGTAAGAGGTAGGAGCATCCATGAAGGGCCACACCATCATCTGCGGGTACGGGTACAACGGCAGGAAGATAGCGGAGGCGCTGTGCAGGGCGGAAGTGGAGCACGTTATCGTTGACCTCCGCGGAGGCGAGGGGGTCATTCAGGGCGACGCAAAAAGCGAGGAGGTGCTCAGAAAAGCCGGGATAGAGCATGCCAAGGAGATAGTCATAGCCGTCAGCAACGACGAAGATGCGGTTTTCATCTGCCTGCTTGCGAAAAAGCTCAACCCCGGCATAAGGGTGGTGGTAAAGGCAGACCGCCTGGCAAGCATGCGCCACCTCTACTTGGCTGGAGCCGACAGGGTCTTCTCCCCCTACGTCATAGCCGGCAGGCTGCTCGCAAAGGCGGTTATAAAGCCCGGAGTGGCGGAGTTCATCCAGCGGGTGACCATCTCCAGGGACATAGAAATCAGCCAGCTCGCCGTAACACGGAGCTCAAAGCTTGCAGGAAAAAAGCTCAGCGAGACAGAGCTCAGCAGGCACGGCATCACCGTGCTCGGGGTTTACAGGGAAAAGGAGCTCATACCCAGCCCGCCGCCGGAGCTGGTTCTTCACCCCGGAGACCACTTGGTGGTCATAGGTAAAAGCGAGGACATCGTAGAAGCCGCCAGGAGCACTGGCGCTAAAACTCGGCCGATATGAGGGACGTAACCACCTTCTCCGACGCCAGAATCACCACCGCAGAGAGCCACACCAAGAACACGAAGTGAATCAGGGAGTTCAGGTAGTGCCCGCCATCAATCACCCTTATCAGCACCGCCGAAACCAGGCTGTGGAGCACAAAAGCTGCGAATATCAGGTACGACACCATGGCGAGGTTAGAGACATCCGTCATGTAGAAAATCCCCGCCATCGTGCCCAGGTCAACGTTCAGGTTGGAGTACATGGCATTAATAACCTTGGCTATCGTGAAGGATATCGCAACAGAAAAAGCCATTCCTGCAGTAATACCATAAACTATCCCTATAAAGCTTGCGTTAACCTGAAACTTCTGCTTCCGCAGCGTGAGCATCCTGCTGAAGTTGGAGGAGATAATCTCAGCCACCCTCTCGGGGTCAGCGCCGAGGTTTATGCTCTCAACGAACAGCTTTGAAAAGACGTCTATGAGGTGGCTTCCCGTTTCTGCGCTGAAAAACCTCCAGGACTTGAGCATGTCCACCCTCAGCGCCATCCTCCTGTACAGGTTCCTTATGTCCTGGGTGAGGGGACCGAAGTCGTGGGCTGAGAGGAAGTAAAGGGGCTCAAGAATCAGCCCTCCCCTGGCGCTTGCGGAGCTCCCCAAGGTTCGCAGGAAGCTCGGAAAGTTCTCATCCTTGCGCTTGACCCTCGCCTCCTCCACCCTCGCCACGTAGCCGGCGTAGAGCAGGGGGGTTATGCTCAGGGCAAACAGTATCTGGAAGGGCACCCTGCTGAGAAGCTCCCCGTGCCTGAGCATCAGCAGCAGTATCCCGAGCACGAAGCACGCCGCCAAGGATGCAACAAAGGCGAGCAGCATCTTCCTGTCCACCTTCGTGACCACGTCCCTGGAGTGCCAGATGGGGTCGTAGGGTGAGATGGACTTTATGAAGTAGGCTATGCCAACCTCAACCACTAAGAAGAAGAAAACCGCATAAATGGTCAGGCGCACGATGCTCTCCCCCACAAGTATGGGGATGATTATTATGAAAGCCATCAGAAAAGCCAGCGACAGGAGCAGGGCGGTGTATATCTCCTTGAAAACATCAATCTCATACAGCGCACCCTTGTAGTAGCTCGCGTAGTCGTTCATAACCGTCTCCTGCTCCTTCATCAGGAAGCCCTCCATGGTCTCACCGCTGTCCTGGGAATGCGCAAACCTGTCCAGGAAGTCCGAGAATATCTTGCTCGGCGACCTCCTCGCCAGGAACCTGCACGCCTTGGCTAAGCTCTGATTCCAGCGGTCAACCAGAACGTAAAGCTTGTGAACCTCCCTGGTAAGGTAGCCCAGCTCCTTCTTCTCGGTTATTATCTTGAGTATGTGCTTCCTGTCCACCTCCGAGATGGAGAGCACGCCAAAGGTGGTGATGAATATGTGAATCCTGGACTCAATCTCCCCTTTTCTCCTGTCAATCTCAAGGTAGGGGTACATGACAGCGTACAGCACGCCCAGGAAGGGCAGAACAAAGGCAGCGCTTCTCAGCCTGCCCGCAGACTCAGGTACCAGCAGGTACACCACCACCCCCGCAGCGGCGGAGACACCAACGGCTGGGAGAAGCACCCTCTTCAGGTACCTTTCAGGGCTCAGGTTTATCTTGCTCAGGTAGTTCATGGCTATCATATCCTGAAGGGCAGCCCCTCCAGCCCCTTCTGGTAGAAGGCTTTAATGACCTTCACCACCTCGTGGTAGCTGAATATCTCCTTCTCAATCATCTTCTCAATGATCCTGGCACGCAGGAAGAGCTCATCGTAGATCTCACGGGGGTCCTCGTACCCTGCGGTCTCGGCTATCTTGGTCTCCAGCACGTAGCTGTTGTTCAGCCCCCTGAAAACGTGGGTATCATTCACGGGGTCCCACTCAAACACCCGCCTGGTGGCGACCCCCTTGAGCTCCTCATAGTACCCCTCAATCTCCTCAATGGAGGTAACCCGCCTCAGGAACTTGCCCTTCCTGTAAACCGCCTGCTGTATCAGCACCACGTTCAGGTTGTCAATGAAGGTTATGGGCACGTTTATGGGGTGACCCGTGAACCTCTGAATCATCTTCCTCACCGAAGCGGCGTGGAAGGTTGAAATCACGGGATGCCCCGTCTGCATCGCCTGGAAGGCGACCGCACCCTCCTCGCCCCTGATTTCACCCACGATGATGTAGTTGGGCCTTGAGCGGAGCGCCGCCTTCAGCAGGTCAAACAGGGTCACCCTGCCCTCCTCGGGACCCCTGTCCCTGGTTATGAGCTGCTGCCATATCCTGTGGGGGGGCAGCACCTCAGCGGTATCCTCGGCGCTGTATATCTTTGAGGTGTGCTTTATGAAGGGCAGGCTGGCGTTCAGGGTTGTTGTCTTGCCGCTTGCCGTCTCCCCGCACACGAACACGCTCATCCCGTATTCCAGGCAGAGCCACAGGTAGGCTGCCTCCGTGGAGGACAGGGTATTCCACGCCACCAGCTGGGTTATGCTCAGGGGCGTGGAGGTGAACTTCCGTATGGTGAAGCTTGAGCCCTTCCTGCTGACGTCGGTGCTGTAGATGATGTTTATTCTGGAGCCGTCTGGCAGGCTGCCGTCAACAATGGGGGAAGCCTCGCTCACGGGCCTGCCTATGCGCTCCCCCATGCGCTTCAGGTACTCCGCCAGCTTTATGTCATCCCCGAAGGTTATGTTGGTGTAGGCGGTGCCGAATATCTTGTGCACCAAGGAGGTGTTGTTGGGACCTATAACGTGGATGTCCTCAATGTAGGGGTCCCTTATCATGGGCTCTATGGGACCCGTGCCTATTATATCCCTCTCAATCAGGTAGAGGTACTTGTCGTACTCCTCCTTGGTGAGCTCAATCCTGTTGCTGAACAGCTTCTTACCCGTGCCCACGCTCACGACGGTATCGTACAGCTTCTTTATGTTCTCAAGGGAATTTCCGTTCTCAAAGCTTATGTCCGCATAGGGGGCAATCTCAAGTATCTTCTCAAGCACCGTGGTGTACTTCTTCTCGTCCTCCGGGCTCTCAAGCCTGGGCTCTATGGCGTGGTATATAACCCCCTCCTCCTCAGCCTCGTAAACGTGGATGAAGATGGGGTCTCCCACGGGGTACAGGAAGTTTACCCTGGGAGCGTCCTTCAGGTCCCTGGAGAGGCTCTCGTGGTACTCCGGGGCTCTCCCCGTCCTTGAGGTGTACTCCCTCAGGTACCTCCCCAGGTGGGGATTCCTCGCCACCGCCTCCTCCAGGCTCACGCTCCCGACCCCCTACGATATGGAGGTTATCTCAACCACCATGCCTATCTTTGGCTCAACCCTGAAAACCGTGACCTTCTGGAAGCCCGCCTGCGCAAAGTTGTACTTTACCACGTTTATCACATTCTTGATGTCACCTCCAAAGGGCTTAATCTCAAGACGCATTATAACCGTGGATGCAAGCTTTATCTCCTCAACCACACTTTCAGGAAGCTCTCCTGGGTTAACCGTCATTATTATTACCTTCTCACCGCCTGCAATCCGCTTGAAGAACGCCATGAGGTCTTCAACGCTGTCCTTGCTGGCATCGTTGGCTATCATGGTGCTCAGCGAGTCAATCACAATCGCGTCCTTCTCGTAGAGCGGCCTTGCACGTATCAGCCTTTCTATAAAGTTCTGACGGCGTATGTTCTTGGAGATAAGGGGGTACACGGGAATGTATATAAGCGCTCCCGAGATGAGCTCCCTGTTTATCCCGTACCCCATGGAGCTCATCTGCGCTATGAACTCGTAGGTGGTAAGCTGGGTTGAGATGTAGGTGGCTCTCAGGTTGTTCTGCAGGAAGCCGTACACGATGCGCTGGCACACCACCGACTTTCCAGTGCCGTGGGAGCCCTCCATGAGGACGATGCTCCCCCCTGGAAACCCGCCACCTATCCTCTTGTGGAACTCATCCCTTGCCAGCTGCACGCTGAAGAACCTCATAGGCTACACCTTGAAGGTCAGCTCCCTCGCTATGCCGTTGTGCAGAACCACGCGCAGGGTGTGGTAGCCGGAGGTGAGGGTGGTGTTGACCATGATGCTTCCCACCTCCGCCCGCTTGAGGCTGGTGTTGTCCGAGGAGGTGAAGACCAGCCTGGAAGCGGTGAACATCTGCCCGTCTATCAGCACGCTGACAGTGGTGTTGGTGAAGTAGAAGCTCGTGGAGCCCGTGTTCTTGATGTAGAAGGTGTAGTTTCCCCCAATCACGGGTATGTTCTCCGGGTCGTTGACTATCCTGAAGTCAGTGCTCAGCCTGTCCTTCATCGCCTCTCCCTTCTCCCTGAGTCCGGCGGACATATCCAGCGCCGTCATTCCCAGGATTCCCGCAACGCTCGCCGCAACTATCACGCTCCCGATGAACAGCACCACCTCGGTGGCGGAGGTGCCGAAGCCCATTCACACCACCTCGTAGCTGGCGTAGGCGGAGTTTCCGTACTCCGTCACCACCCTGAGCCTCCCCGTGCCTGTGCCGGGGATGGAGTAGAAGGCAACGGTCAGGTTGTTGCCCGGAAGCAGGTACTCGGTGCTGTAGTAGTCGGGTGCTCTAAGGGTGCCATTTACTATGAAGCTCATCCTCCGCGAGTTCAGCTCCACATCTCCGGCGTTGTATATCCTCACCTCAAGGTCGTAAACCGCCCCCTGCTGGGTTGCGTTTATGTAAACCACATCTATGTCGCCGTACAGCTTGGCGTAGTCCCTTGAGAGCTTCTCATCCCCCGCATCCAGGGCGAGGGTTATGGCCTGCTCAGCCGAGGTGTACAGGTAGGCTAAGGATATCATCCCCGCCAGGAAGAGCACCGCAAAGGAGGCGGTAACGCTAAACCCCATATATCTCCTCCGCGCCCGCCTTTATCTTCTGCACCTCACGCTCAAGCTTTATCAGCAGGTCCTTTGATATCTTCCTGCCCCGCAGGCGCTCTATGAAGAGGAGGGAGAGCATGTGGTCCCTTGCGGTGAGCTTGTCCTCCGGCTTCCAGTCCAGGTCCTGATGGAAGGGCTTGGTGCCCCTGGCGTACTTCAGGAGCTTGGTCACCACCTCCTCGGAAATCCACCCCAGGTCGCTGTAGAACTCCAGAACCTCGGGCAGGTTGGTTATGCCCACCTTCTCTATCAGGAACTCCAGCCACTTCATGGCTATCATTATGGAGAGCACGTCCTCCGGAATCCTGCTCAGCCGGGGCTTGCGCGTCTCCTCCTTCCTGGTGCCGGCGAAGAGCGCCTGCTCCGGGGGGAGCTCCCTCACAGCCTCGGTAGCCTCCCGGGTGTGGTTCGGCTCTGGCGCCCCCTGCTCCTCCTGCGCCTCTACCTCTTCCTCCACCTCAGCCTGAGCACGCGCCTCTGCCATCTCCCGCAGCTGGCTGGCGAGCATCTCTATCTTCCTGTTCAGCTCTGAGATGTAGCCAGCCACGTTGCTCTCTCCGCCGCTTGAGGCGTAGTATGCTGTTATAACCCTGTCAATTATCTTCTCAAGCTTATCACGGGTAATGCTCCTGCCGCTCAGGTTCTCCAGCAGGTCGTTTATTATGAAGGTGGGCACCTTCCCCCTCAGGCTCTTCAGCCTGGCTTCCACCTCCTCGGGGGTGAGGAACTCCTCGCCCACCTCCTCTCCAGCCTCCTGGGTCGGCGCCTCTTTCTGCTCCTCATCAATTCTTATGACCTCCCTGATGTCCTCATCCGCCACACCTCACGCCCCCTGCAGCACCTCATCCACAATCGCGCTCACGTTGAACTTCCTGCCGTACACCAGCCTCATGTCCCTCATCAGGGTATTCAGCGTCTCCCTGAGCTCCATCATCTCCCCCCTGAGCCTCTCAAGCTCCTCCGCAAAGCTTGCCAGCTCCTCGTTGCAGTTCTTCAGCTCCGACACCTCCTCCCTTAGCTCCGAAACGCTGGCGGAGAGCTCATCAACCCTGCTGGTGAGCTCGGCGTCCCTGTCCAGCGCCCCTGAGACTATGCGCTCCATAACCGCCAGGAGCTGCTCCCTCGTAACCCTCCTGCCAGAGAGCGCCTTCTGCACGTCGCTGAGCACGAAGCTCGGCACACTGTCCCTGAAATCACGAAGAAACTCGCTGATTTCACTGTCGCTCAGATACTCTGGCTCCTTAGACTTTGGCTCATCCTCCTGCTTTTCTTCACTAAGGAATCCGAGCATTTCTCATCCCTCCTTAAGAACGTCCATTATAATAGAGCGGATATCCACCTCTTTCATGGTTAAAAGCCTTAAATCTACAATTATATCATCTATTATGCTCTTCATCTCCCTGACCTCTTCAGTTAGCCTCTCAAGGCGCTCTATGCTTGCCGCCGTAACCTGGGACTCCCCAATAAACGGATTTATCTGAGTTGAAACCACCTCGTACAGCATCATTATATCCTTAAGGCTCTCATCCAGCCTTCCAAGCTCATTTTTAACCTCCGTTATCTCCTTTCTTATGTTGGATATTGATATCTTCATCCTGCCAACGTCGTCATCCAGGTTTCCAAGCCTCTCCATGACCGTTACCTTGAAATCCTCATCTTCCTCGCCCTTATCCTCAACCTCCTCTATCTCATCAAGCAGCACCTCCTCATCTTCCACTGCCGGTGGCTCATCCGCACGCCTGAGCTTCTTCACTATGCCCTTTATGAACTCCATCGTCCTGCCCCCGCTGGTAAAAATAAAAGGGTGGAGGCTGCATCGCCTCCCTCCTGCGTTCCCTGCCTACTGCAGCACCACCACATTGGTGGTGTAGGCTGGAGGTGTGGTGAAGTCTATTATCCCAGGTGCACCGAACTCGGGTCTGACCTCACCGCTCACATCAGTGCGCTCCTCTATGCCACCGAAGGCGCTCAGAGCGTTTATCGTCAGGACCACCTTGTCCCCCTTGTTCAGCGTTGGGTTGGTTGAGGTAAGGGAGTTGTCCTCGTCCTGGAGCACTATT
Source organism: Candidatus Hydrothermarchaeota archaeon (assembly GCA_015521945.1). Taxonomy (GTDB): domain Archaea; phylum Hydrothermarchaeota; class Hydrothermarchaeia; order Hydrothermarchaeales; family BMS3B; genus JAADFH01. Next base: position 470 of record WANG01000025.1, on the reverse strand, counting down.
ATGCCGAACCTGGTTCCGCTGACACCCCACGGTGCTGTGAGGCTGAAGATGTTGCTGTACCCGTTGGAGTCGGAGTACGCCGAGCTGTTGTAGGAGAACACCACCCTCTTCGTCCCGTCGCTTATGACCACTGTGGTGGTGTTGAGGTCTATGTCAGCGCTGCCTGCGTTGGGCTCTATGTATATCGCAAGCTTTGAGATGTTTCCGTGGGTGGTGGGCACGTAGCCGGTGACCTTTATCACCGACAGCCCGCTGGCAACCTGCTCGGTGCTCTCCCTGCCAGTGGACGCTGCCTTCTGCTGCAGGAAGCCCGAGGTCTGTATCAGCACGCCCGCAGCTACCGCTGCGACCAGCACCATGGCTATGAATATAATCAGCGTGCCGATACCTATCGCACCCTTATTGTCCTTAAGCACGCGCATCGCCCTCACCTCCTCACTGCAGCGTTATCACGTTGTCCGTGTAGGCTG
>WANG01000024.1 GCA_015521945.1 Candidatus Hydrothermarchaeota archaeon | reverse complement strand
CCCGCCTCCCCGTGGCGCTGGTTGAGGGAAAGGGTGCCCTGGTCAGGGACATAAATGGCAGGGAGTACATAGACTGCATCGCTGGCATAGCGGTTCTCAACCTGGGGCATGCCCACCCCAGGGTGCTCGCAGCCCTGCACCAGCAGGCCGCAAAGCTCATGCACGTCTCCAACCTATATTACACCCTCCCCCAGGCGGAGCTCGCCGGCATGCTCTGCAGGCTCTCCGGAGGCTACATGAGCTTCTTCTGCAACTCCGGCACCGAGGCTGTGGAGGCGGCGATAAAGCTGGTGAGGAAGCACACCGGGAGGCGGGAGATAGTGGCTGCAAAGAACTCCTTCCACGGGCGCACCCTCGGCAGCCTCTCAGCCACGGGACAGGAGGAGTACCGCAGAGCCTTTGAGCCCCTTGTTCCCGGATTCAGGCATGTGGAGTACGGGAGCGTTGAGGCGCTGCGCAGGGCGGTTGGCAGGGACACCGCCGCTGTTATACTGGAGCCCATCCAGGGGGAAGGCGGCGTGGTGGTCCCGCCGGAGGGCTACCTGCAGGAGGTGCGGGAGCTGTGCGACCGGCGGGACGTTCTCCTGGTGCTTGACGAGGTTCAGACGGGCATAGGCAGGTGCGGGAGCCTCTTCGCCTGGCAGGGCTTCGGGGTTGAGCCGGACGTCTTCACCCTCGCCAAGGCGCTGGGGGGAGGCTTCCCCATAGGGGCGATGCTTGCCAGGCCGGAGGTCATGCGCTCCTTTGAGCGGGGGGACCACGCCTCAACCTTCGGAGGCAACCCCCTCGCCTGCTCCGTTGCAAAGGCTGTGCTGGAGGTGGTGGAGGAGGAGAGGCTCGCCGAAAGGGCGGAGGAGCTGGGGGAGTACCTGATGGGGCGCCTGAGGGAGCTCCAGGAGAAGCACGGGGTTATAAAGGAGGTGCGGGGCAGGGGGTTGCTCGTGGGTGTGGAGCTATCCACCGACTGCTCCCGCGTTGTGCTCGCGGGGCTTGAGCAGGGGCTGCTGCTCAACTGCGTGCACGGCAGGGTGCTGCGCTTCGCGCCTCCCCTGGTAATAGAGAGGGAGCAACTCTCCCTGGTGTGCGAGAGGCTTGACAGGATACTGGAGGGGTTGGATGATTGAGAGGCTGCTCAGGCGGGAGGTTATGGAGGTTCCCCCCTACGTGCCGGGCAAGAGCGCAGGAGAGATAGCTGAGAGGTTCGGAATACCCGAGGAGAGCATCGTTAAGCTCGCCTCCAATGAGAACCCTCTGGGCGTGCCGCCGGCGGCGGTGGAGGCGCTGCGCAGGGCGGCGGAGGAGGTGAACCTGTACCCCGAGCCTTTTGCGGATGAGCTCAGGCGTGCGCTTGCCGGGTACCTGGGGGTGCCGGAGGAGTGCATCCTCGTGGGCAACGGCAGCGATGACCTGCTGGAGCAGTGCGCCAAGGCGTTCCTCACCCCTAAAGATTCGGCGGTTTTAACCCCGCCCACCTTCTCCTACTACCGCATCCTGGTGCAGATGTACGGCTCCCGGTGCGTTGAGGTGCCCATGGTGGAGGGGGAGGAGGAGTACGCCTTCCCTGAGTGGCTTCCTGAGGCAGCCACAGGAGCCAAGCTGGTATTCCTGTGCTCCCCCAACAACCCCACGGGGAACGTTGTTCATAGGAGCCTGCTGGAGGAGCTGCTTGAGCTTGAGACTGTGGTTGTGCTGGATGAGGCGTATGCGGAGTTTGCGGGTGAGAGCTTTGCTCCCTTGGTGAGGCACCATGAGAACCTGGTGGTGACCAGGACCTTCTCCAAGGCCTTCGGGCTTGCGGGGGTTAGGGTGGGGTACTGCCTCGCCAGCGAGGAGCTTGTGGGGTACCTGGCAAGGCTGAGGCAGCCCTTCAGCGTGAGCCTGCTCGCCCAGGTGGCCGCGCTGGCGGCGCTGCGGGATGAGCCCTTCCTCAGGCGGAGCGTTGAGATGGTGAGGGAGGGCAGGGAGTACCTGGGGGGTGAGCTGCGGAGGCTCGGGGCGAGGGTTTATGCTTCACGCGCCAACTTCCTGCTCTTCAGAACGCCCAGGGGTGACCTGCCGGAGGAGCTGCTTAAGAGGGGGGTTATCGTCAGGGGGTGCAGGAGCTTCGGGCTTGATGACACCTACGTGAGGGTCAGCGTGGGCACGCCGGAGCAGAACCGCAGGTTCGTTGAGGCGCTGGAGGAGGTT
>WANG01000023.1 GCA_015521945.1 Candidatus Hydrothermarchaeota archaeon | reverse complement strand
ACCCCAGTCCTCAAACACATGCTCCGTGAGCACCTCCACCCTGGTGCACCTCACCCCGCCCCTGCTAACCCTCCCAACCCTCACCTCAACCTCCCCGCCGGCGAGCTCGGCGAGCGCTCCCGCCGCCATGTGCAGGCGCTCCTCGGGAGCTCCCAGCTCCAGCAGGGCTCCAAGCATCATGTCACCGCTCACACCCGCCACCCTCGGGTCAACCACCAGAACTCTGCCCATGCACACACCTGAAACCCCTGAAAGAAAAAGCTTTGCCCAAAAGGATATAACCGCAGCAGGGGATGGCTGCTTCATGAGGATATACTTCGTAAGCAACGGGATGGGATACGGGCACGTCAGCAGGGACGTGGAGCTTGCAGAGGCGCTCCGGCAGCGGGGTCACGAGGTGGTCTTCTCCACCTACGGGGACGGGCTGGAGTTCCTGCGGGGTTACAACTTTGAGGTGATTGAGGTGGAGGAGTTCGGGGATGTCTCCTTCAACTCCACCGAGATAGAGGTCTTCAGGACGGTGCTCAACACCCTGCGCAGCCTCAAGCCGGAGATGCTCTTAGAGACCAGGCGCATCCTCAGGGACGTCTCCCCGGATGCCATGGTGGTGGACGGGTACGTTCCCGCGATGGTCTCAAAGATACTGCGCTCCTGGCGCAGGATGCGGCTTCTGCTCATAACCAACGAGACCATCCAGTGGAAGAAGCTTGAAGGCAACCTCACCCTTCCCATAAAGAAGCTCGGAGAAGCTGCGGAGGCGCTGCTCGTTTACCTGGCAGACGAGATAATAGTGCCCGACTTCCCTCCCCCCTACACCATCTGCCTTGAAAACCTGGCCTTCCACGACCAGAAGCACAAGTTTCACTTCGTCGGGCCGATGCTCCCTGAGCTTGAGAGCCGCGGGGAGCAGGGGGTGGTGGTGAACTTCGGAGGCTCCGAGGTCAACCCCGATGTGGGAGACGCCCTGGAGGAGGCGCAGGAGATAGCTGGGGAGAGGTTCCTCATGGTCAGGCGCATGCCCAGGGAGCGCTACCTGGAACACCTCAGCAGGGCGAGGGTGCTCATCACCCACGGAGGGCACACCAGCATCATGGAGGCTGTGGCATGCGCAAAGCCCTTAGTGGGGATACCCATAAAGAACTACCCCGAGCGCGAGGGCAACCTGCTGGGTGCGCAGAGGCTCGGCATCGGCAGGATGCTTGACCCCGAGTGGCTCACCGGGGAGGTGCTCTGCACCGCCCTGCGGGAGGTGTGCACTCCCACCTTCCGGCAGAAGCTTGAGGCTCTGAGCTGGCTGGCGCGCAGGTGCAGGGGTGTTGAGAGGGCTGTGAGGATAATTGAGGGGGAGTGACTACCGCCTCCCGAACCTCCTGTAAACCACCACCAGCGCAATCAGGGTGAGGAGTATTATCGCCACTCCCAGCACCGCTCCAGCGCCCCGCTCCCTCACCCTGACCCTCAGCTCCACCCCCGCACTGCTCTGCTCAGCCACAGCCCTGAGGCGCACCATGTACTCAGAGGGCAGGGCATCCGGGGGCACCCTGAGCCTGAACACCGCCATGGCGGAGCCGCCGGGCTCAAGCACGGGTATAAGCTGCGGCACAGCCTCAACCCCCCAGCCCTCGGGAGCCTCCGCGGAGAGGTTGACCCTGGTCAGCGTTCCGCCCCTTCCGGCGTTGACCACCCGCACCCGCACCTCGGCAACCTCTCCCGGAGCCGCCGTGCTCATGTACCCCTCCAGGGGCTCAATCATCACCCGGTACTCCCCCCGCAGCCTGAGCCTCACCTCCTCCCGCGCCTCCGAGCGCCCAGATGCCGAGACCCTGAAGGAGTACTCCCCCGGCCTCGCGTTGGGAGGGAGCACGAGCTCAAGGTAGAGGGTTCTCTCCTCCCCGCCCCTCAGGTAAACCGCCGACACCCCCTCGGGAGAGCCAGCCTCCTCCTTGAACCTGTAGTAGAAGCCCTCCGGAAGGCCCTCAACCCCCAGCCGGTACTCATCCTCCATGTACCCCAGGTTTATCAGGCGCACCCTGAAAACCGGCGTCTCCCCCAGGGTCTGGGAGAGCACGGGGTTCTCCACCACCATCTCCACGGCGTAGGGGCGCTTCCCCAGCACCACCCGCCTCTCCTCGCTCCACCCCGCCCTCACCGAAGCCTCAAGCCTCTCCGAGTAGTACCCCGGCCCAGAAACCAGCAGGGAGTAGGTGCCCGGGGGCAGCTCCATCACCGCCTCCCCATCACCCCCCGTGTGGTAGCTCAGGTTGAGCTCCTCCACCAGCACCTCCGCCGAGGCTACGGGCACCCCGTCCCTGCCCACAACCCTCAGCCTCAGGGTGCCGTTCTCACCCCGGTGGCTCTCCGAGATGCGCACGTAGAGGGGCACCTGAAGCTCTCCGAAGACCGTGGTGAAGCCCAGGCGGAGCACGTAGTCCCCCACCAGCTCCTCGGACGGGGTCTCCACCTCTACCCTCAGGCTCCTGGTGCCCCCCGCGGGCAGGGTGATGGAGTAGGATTTTGCATCCCCGTACACCATGCCGCACCTCCAGCCAGCGGGCGCCCGGCAGGAGAAGTTCACCACCAGGGGCACATCCACAAGGCTCCTCACCTCCGCGGGAATCTCAAGCCTCTCCCCTGCCTCCACCTCCGCCCCCCGCACCTCAACCAGCGCCTGCACCGCCTTAGAGGGGCGCACCACCCTGAGCTCAACCCTCTGGGTGCCAAAGGCGCGCAGCCGCAGGGTGTAGCGTCCAGGCTCGGCGCCCTCTGGCACCCGCAGCCGGAACACGAGGGCAGCGCTCTCCCCGGCTCCGAGCCTCAGGGAGTTCACCCTCAGCCCCGCCACCTCAAACCACCCCTCAAACCCCTCCGGCGCCGTGTACTCCAGGGGAAGCTCCAGGGGGAAGGTGTATGGGTTGGTGGCTTTGAGCTCAATCTCAACCTCTTCCCCGGGCAGCACGCTTATTCCCGTGGTGCTCACCTCAAGGGAGCCGCCAATGATGAGCACCCCGAGCATCGCCACCAATGGAAGAGACCCACCCCTCATACCACATCCTCCCTCACGAACCTGAGGTAGCTGAGGGTCAGGAAGACCGCGGGTATGCCAGCAAGCCCAAGCAGGATGTTCCCCACGCTGCCCCCGCTGCCCCGCTCAACCCACGTGAGCAGGCTCATGTAGGAGGCTGCCGGTGAGAAGGCCATGAAAACCGAGGAAACCCTGCGCTTCCTCTCCTCCCACGCCGCCCTGCGCCGCTCGTACTCCCTGAGGTACTCCCGCTCGGGAGGGTGCTCCCCCTTGCCCGCGTACACATC
>WANG01000022.1 GCA_015521945.1 Candidatus Hydrothermarchaeota archaeon | reverse complement strand
GCTCAGAGCTGGCTTACTGATAAAATAACCGCTATGCCAAGCGCGGTGAAAGGCTGGTGTGCGCTGCACAGGCTTTTAAGGGCAAATACATCTGCACAAGGTAAAAATGCGGGGGAAGGGATTTGAACCCTCGCAGGCTCTACGCCAACAGGTCCTAAGCCTGTCTCCTTTGACCGGGCTCGGACACCCCCGCGTGCAGCGCTACCTCTGCTGGAGCTTTCTCTTCCTCCTCCGCTCCTTGAGCTTCTTTTTCCGTGTCTTCCAGCGGCATTTTCCCCGCTTCTTCCACTTCCTGGACGAGTGCTTTCCAGCCATCTGATTCCTCCTCTCGCTATCTTCCATCCCTCACGATATAAACCTTATCAGAAGTAGGCGTAGGGGAATCTCTCTGTGATGTACACCAGGGGTGCACCCGAGCTTATGATGAGGTACTCCCTCTCAAGCACCAGCTCCCCCGGCGGTACGCCGAAGACCTCCGAGAGCCTGGCATCTGCCCGCCTCCCCCGCACCACCAGCAGCTCCCGCCTCGCCTCCATCTTCAGCTCCTCCATTATCCTGCCGATGGGTTTTTCTGCGTGCATCACAGCCTCCCTGAACTCCCTGCTTAGCCTCCTCAGCGGAGCGTAGCTCTCCGCGTGCATCAGCACCCGCCTGCAGCTCCTCAGCATCACCTCCCGCTGGATTACCTCCGAGCCCGCGGGTATCTCCAGCACCTCCGCCACCTCCTCAGGCGCCTCCACGAGCTCCTGCCTCACCCCCTCAACCTCAACCCTGCACCCCTCCACCGCCTCAAGCAGCCTGGTTACCGAGCATCCCGAGGTCAGAAGCACCCTGTGCAGGGGTTTGAGATTCAGCCAGCTCATCGGTGCGCCAGCCCTACAAGCTCATCCACCCGCGAGTACCCCTTCTCCTCCATGTACTCCGCTATCTCCATGGAAACCTTCCTGAACACCGACATGCCCCTGTAGAGCACTCCCGTGCCTATCTGCACCGCCCTCGCCCCTGCAAGCAGAAACTCCACCGCATCCCTGCCCGTGGTTACGCCCCCGCACCCTATAACGGGTATGCTCACCTCCTCCGCAATCTCGTAAACGCACCTCAGAGCCACAGGCTTGAGGCACCTTCCCGAGAGCCCTCCAACCCTGTTCCCCAGCACGGGCCTGGCGGTGGTAACGTCTATCGCCATCGCTCGCAGGGTGTTGATGGCGGTTATCCCATCCGCCCCCGCATCCTCGCACGCTGCAGCAACGCTGACAATATCCCCCGCATCCGCGGTGAGCTTGGCAAACACCGGCACCCTCACCCTCCGCTTGACCTCCTCCACCACCTCCCTGGCGAGCTCCTCGCTGTATCCGAAGACCGTGCCCTCAACATTCGGGCAGGAGAGGTTGAGCTCCACCGCGTCCACACCAGCACGCTCCACAACCTGGGCACACGCAGCGTACTCCCGGGTGCTGAACCCGTACACGCTCGCCACCACCGGCACCTCACCCCTGCACCTCCCGAGCTCCTCCGCAAGCTCGGCGCACCCGGGATTCGCCAGACCCACGCTGTTCAGCAGCCCCGTGGGAATCTCAACAACCGTCGGGTTGGGGTTGCCCTCCCTGGGCTGCGAGCTGCAGGACTTCGCCACCACCGCTCCCGCGCCCCCTTTTATTGCCCTCCTCAGGGAAGCGGCGCTCAGCCCCATTATCCCGGAAGCCAGCATGGTGGGGTTCCTGAGCCTCATACCCGCGAGCTCAACCTCAAGCCCCTGCATGCCTACAACCTTCCCCCCTGGATATTTAAGTGTTTGCAGAGGTTAGGCAGTAATTCAATCACACCAATGAGCTACCTTACAACCTACAGCGGAATTCAGCGCCTGGTTGAAATTGAGGCAGAAGACGGCAGGGCGGTGCTGCTGCCGCAGCTCACGGTGAGTATAAGCACCCACGGGCAGCCGGATACCGTTGCCCTGAGGGATGCGGTGCTCACCGCCGTGGATGCAGCCGTTGCCAGACCCGTGCGCACCGCCGAGGAGGTGCCCCTCAGGCTGCTCAGGAAGCTTGAGGGGCTTGAGGGCATAAGGAGCGCCGAGGCTGAGATGCGGGCTGAGTACGCGGTGGTGAGGCGCACCCCCGTAACCGGGCACACCTCCCAGGAGGTGTACACCCTGCTGGCAAGCGGCAGGCTTGAGGGGGAGCTCACCCTGATGCTCGGAGCGGAGGTGACTGGGATAACCACCTGCCCCTGCGCCCACGAGGGCATAAGGGAGAAGGCAAAGCGGGAGCTGGCGAGGAGGTTTCCCGAGGATGAGGCTGAGAGCATCCTGAGCATGCTGCCCATCGCCAGCCACAACCAGCGCAACATATCCACCCTGATGGTGGGCACTGCCCCCGGCAGGGTGAAGGTGGAGCAGATAATTGAGATAGTTGAGAGCTCCATGAGCTCAAGGCTGTACGAGGTGCTCAAGCGGGAGGACGAGGTGGAGGTGGTTTACAGGGCGCACCTGAATCCCAACTTCGTTGAGGACACCGTCAGGAGCATGCTTCTCCGCACCATGCGCGCCTTCCCTGCGCTCCCCGATGCCACGGCGGTGTACGCGAGAAGCGAGAGCATTGAGAGCATCCACCAGCACAACGCCGTGGCTGAGAGGTTCACCACCCTGGGGGAGATACGCAGGGAGGTGGGGGAGTAGCCCAAAGGCTTTAGTTGCGCCAGCACCATATACCTACATGGTGCCCATAAGCGCCTTCGCCTCCCTCGGGTACTGCGAGCGCCAGGTTTACCTCAGCCTGGTGAGGGGGATAAGGGCGACCACGAGGGCAATGCGCGCTGGAGCGGCGCACCACCGCATATCCGAGCTCACGGAAGAGCCCAGGCTGAGGCGCCTGCCGGGGCTGAGGCACTGGATGAGGCAGAGGGACAGCGTTCTCCAGCTTCCCAGGGAGAGCGTCTTCGTGAGGTTCAGGCACGCAGGGTACACCTTCACCGGCAGGATAGACCTGCTCATAAAGCGCCGGAACGAGCTCCTGGTTGTGGACGAGAAGTTCGTACGCAGGAGCTACGCGAGGATGATGCCCAGCTACCGCTACCAGCTCTCTGGGTACTGCCACGCCCTGCGCTACGGGTGTGCGACCTACAGGTGGGAGGAGGGCAGGGAAAACCTCGGCAGGTTTCCAGGGTGCAGGCTGAGCTACATGGTGGTGGAGAGGCACAGGGGCAGCAGGCGCAGAATCGGGGTGATGCAGGAGAGCTACTTGGAGAGGCGCTTCCTGCCCGCGCTTCGCAGAATGGTGGAGATTCTTGACGGGGATATACCGGAGGCGGTGAACTCCCGGAGGTGCACCTTCTGCCGCTTCAGGGAGGTATGCCGTTAGCCTACTTCTTGAACCTGGGGAGGGAAATGCTGCGGTTGCAGGAGGGGCATCTCACCCTGTAGGGGCGCCTCCTGAGCTCCGCCTCACCCTGGCTCTCCTTCCCGCAGTGGGGGCAGAGCAGCACGAAGCCCGAGAGCTCCTCACCCTTCCTGCGCCACACCAGCACCTCACCGCCCTCAAGCTTCCTGCGGGTGAGGTACTCAAACTCACCTGGCTTTATGCTCCTGGGGTCAAAGGGGGGCTTCAGCATTGAAACACCTCAGGGGTTCAGCTCGTCTATCCACTTTATAACCGTATCGCACCACTTCCTGATGCTCTCCTTCATGGTGTCCTTCAGCTCGCTGAAGGGGGTTGCGTGGTAAACGTAGTAGTACCCCCCGTGCTTTATGTTCCTCTGCTCACGGTGAATCAGCCCGGCGATTATCAGGTTCTGAAGGGCACGCTGCACGGTGCTCCTGTCCTTTCCAAAGTCCCTGACGAGGTCGTTAACCGTCATTGAGCCCCTGTTGACAAGCTCAAGGTATATCTGGGTCTCAAAGTTCTTCAGCCCAAACATGCACCTCATTATATCAACAACAGACATTTCCCTGAAGGGGGTTTTTATGTCCGGCAGGTTCTTCATACCCATCACCCGCTCTTGGCTTTTCTCAGCTCTCCCAGGAGGTTGAGGGCAGCGTTGGCGCCCTCACCAACCGCAACCGCCACCTGCCTGTTTCCCCCGGTACAATCGCCAGCGGCATAAACCCTGGGCACGCCCGTGCTCTGCCTGCTGTCAACAACTATTGCCGAGCCCTCGGTCATTATTCCCAGGCTTCTTGCAAAGTCCACCGCACCGCTGGTGCCAACGGCGACAAACAGCCCCTTCACCTCCCTCACGCTGCCGTCCTCCAGCTTCACCCCCTCCAGGGTATCACCCCCGAGAAGCTCCTCAACCCTGTCCTCAACCACGCTTATACCGTTTGCCTCAAGCTCCTGCTGCAGCTTCTGGCTGGCGGTGAGCTTTTCACCGTTGGTGAATATGCACACGTCCTTGGTGTAGGAGAGAAGCTCAAGCGCCTCCTTTGCGGCGTAGTCTCCGGAGCCGAGCACTCCAACCCTGGCTCCCCTGAAGAAGAAGCCGTCGCAGGTGACGCAGTAGCTGACGCCCCTGCCCTCAAACTCCTTCAGGCCCTTTATGTTCGCCCGCTCCCTCTTCACCCCCGTGGCTATTATTATCCCTCTCCCCTCGTACTCCGACGCCGGGGTCTCAACCACGTAGGCTTCATCACCCGGCTTTATGGCAACAGCCTCCTCTTCAACTATGACGGCTCCGAACTTCTCAGCCTGCTTCCTTCCAAGCTCAAGCAGCTCCTTCCCTGTTATACCGTCAGGAAACCCAAAGTAGTTCTCAATCTCCTCAACCTTGAGGAGGGTGCTGCCGCCAGGCTTGTCAAGAATGAGGGTGCGCTTGTTTGCTCTTGCGGTGTATATTCCAGCGCTGAGGCCTGCAGGACCGCCACCGATTATTATCACATCATACCTCTCCATGATGAATACCTCCACCGGTTATGCACAGTTTGGACACACTTATGAGATTCCAGGTATAAAAAGATTTGGGTGAGCGCGGTGATGTGTGGAAGCCCCTGTGCGCACGAGGCTGGACGCCGCTAAAGGCATGCGAGCATCCTGGGGGTTGAAAGCAGGTGCATTGAAAGAGACCCTGCTTATAACTTTTTGCGACTATTATAGTCTGCCACCATCATTCAAGAGTGCACCGGAGCGTAAGAGAACCTCAGATTGTAATGAAGAATCCGCAACCCCATAAGAGAGGTTAGATCATAAATTT
>WANG01000021.1 GCA_015521945.1 Candidatus Hydrothermarchaeota archaeon | reverse complement strand
GCCATCACCACCGCCCTCACACCATCACCACCAGCACACCGGCTCTCACAAGCTCATTCACAGCCCCCAGCACATCTCCTGAGACCCCGCCAAAAGCACGCTCCCCCACCTCAACCATGCCCAGCGCAACCACTAAGGTAAGAACCAGCACCACCGGAGCCCTCCACCACGCAACAGCCAGGAAAGGCAGGTAGCACACCAGCCCGAGCGCCAGCCTCCCCCTGTCCCCGCCCAGCACCCTTACAAACTCCGAGCCTATACCCTCATGGCTCGCCCTGCGAGAAGCGTAGCAGGCAACCAGCATACCAAACTTCCCGGACGCCTCAGCCACCACCAGCATCCCCACCATTCCCGTGCCCTCATAAAGCGCAAGATAGCTCACCAGCAGCACCATCACCCCCGCCGCAACCGCAGCGGCACCCGTGCCGGGGTCATGCATCACCCTGAGCCTCCTCTCCCTTCCCCCCCTCACCATAAGAGCATCAGCCACATCCAGCAGCCCATCAAAATGGTTCACCCCCGTCAGCAGCATCAGCGCGGCAACCGCAAACGCAGCCGCCAGGCTCTTCGGAAAAAACAGCAGGGCAGCAAGAGCCACCGCCCCTGCAGCGGCACCTATCAGCGCTCCCGCCAGCGGAAAAACCCACGCATCCCTCGCAAGCTCCTCATAGCTCCTGAACCCCATACCCACCGGCAGGGTGCTCAGAAACCCCAAGCACCTGACAAGCCTCCTCAGCATGAATGTCTCTTAGGAAACTTCAGGTAAAAAACTGCTCCCCTCGGGGAGTTATCCCCCACCCACACCTCACCCCTGTGCAGCTCAACTATGCGCCTCACTATTGCAAGCCCTATACCCGAGCCCTTCACCCCCTCCTTATCCAGCCTCGTAAACCTGTCAAATATGCTCCTCTTGTACTCATCCGGCACCCCCTCACCCTCATCCGCGATGCTCGTGTATGCGTACTCCCCATCCTCCCACACCCTTATCGTTATCGGCGACCCCGGAGGAGAGTACTTAATCGCATTGGAGAGCAGGTTAGCAAGCGCCTGCTTTATAATCTCATTCCCCTCAATCCTGCCGCTGGCATCCCTTATAAACCTCACCTCCCTGTCAGCAAGGAGGTCCCCCATATCCTCAATCACGCTCCTCCAGAGCCTGCTCAGCACAACCCTTGACATCTCAACCCTCTTCAGGCTCTCAAGCTTTGAAAGCTCCTTTACATCATCTATTATTGAGATTATCTTATTCACATTCCTCCTCACCACCCTTATGTGCTCCACAGCCTCCCTGCTATCACACGCCGCCTCCGCAAGCTCAAGGAAGCTCAGCGCAAGCCCTGCAGGATTCATCAGGTCGTGGTGAAGCACATCAATCAGCAGCCCCCTGAACCGGTTGCTCCTGTCAAGCTCCGCGTAGCAGGAGCGCATCATCTCCAGCTCCCTCTTTTCCCTCTCCGCCCTCCTGTGCCTCTCCAGAGCCTCCTCCACCACCTCCCGCATGCGTGCAAACCCCTCCGCCGACTTCACCACGTAGTCGCTGGCACCCATCTTAATTGCCCTCACCGCCACCTCCTCATTCCCCCTGCCGGTCAGCATCACCACGGGCAGCTTACCCGCAAGCTTCTCCACGACCCTCAAACCATCCCCATCCCTCAGCACGTAGTCCACAACCACCAGGTCAAAACTTCCATTTTTCAGCATTTTTTCGGCATCCTTCCAGCTATCCACACCAGTAACCTCAGCGCTCCCCTCCATTACCATTTTCAGCAGCATCACATCGTCTGGATTGTCATCAATGTGAAGAATTCTGAGCATCCTCCCACCGCCTTGGCAGTCGGGCTTCTGTGTGCACGTGCTAACATAACCACTGGAATCCTTTTTGAAACCGCTTACCTCTGGTGCGTGGAGTACATGAGCGCCGAAACTCCCGCAAGAAGGCCGGCGATCGCATCATCAGAGAAGGCTTTAAGCTCAGAAATAACGCCGGGTTTAGCCCTGTCAAACCTCACGAACTCAAAAAGCGCCCTCGTACCACCTATGTACTCCGCTATAGCCATGCCTATGACCTCATCCGCCACCACCCCCGCTCCATCTCCAGCATGCTCCGCAGAGCTCAGGCACGCCAGCTCACCCCTCTCCGCCCGCTCATCAAGCAGGAAGGCAGCCTCCAAGAGCAGGCACACGTTGGCATCCCTCAGGGCATCCTCAATCAGCCCCCTCAGCACCCTCCTGGCTCTCTCCTCGCTCTCCACCCCGGGGTGAGGCACGAACATCTCCATGCACGTGCTCACCAGCACCTCTGGAGTGATACCCCGCCTCTCAAGCACCTCAGCCCCTCTCATACGCCTCACCACCCGCAGGGCAGGCATCAACGCACGCGCTGCACCTGAGCACCACCCACCCGTCCCTCATGAGCTGGGCGGCGCACTCCTCGGCTCTGAAGCCCTCCAGCACCCCCTTCGGGCATGCGCTCACGCACCTCCTGCACCCCCTGCACGGGCTCTCCGGGGGCTTCCTCCTGCTCCTCAGCCTCGCATCCGACACCAGCGCCGTCATCCTGACCCTCGGCCCAAATTGCGGTGTAATCAGCAGCCCGCTCCTCCCCACCACCCCCGCTCCCGCACGCTGCGCCACAAGGCGCAGGTCAACCCCGTGGCGCTCCGTGAGCACCTCCACCCTGTACCCGAGGGAGCGCATGAACTCACCCACCTCCCTGGCGATATCCCCCAGCAGCACATCCACCACCATCCTCGGCTTCCTCCACGAGGGATACCTTATCCCCGCGGTAACCAGCGGGTTGAGAGCCGACAGCCCCAGCACCACGGCGCTCCTCACCCA
>WANG01000020.1 GCA_015521945.1 Candidatus Hydrothermarchaeota archaeon | reverse complement strand
GGTACGGTGCCTTCCTCGCCTGGGTGCTGGTGCCCTTCATAAAGGCGGAGCCACCCTACAGGGAGATAATAGAAATCATAGAGGCGGTGCTTGAGTGGTGGGATGAGAAGGGCAACCCCAAGGAGAGGGTTGGCGAGACCATCTACAGGGTTGGGTACCCCAAGTTTCTGGCGGACATAGGTGAGAAGACGGGCATAAAGCCCTCGCCTGAGATGATACAGAGGCCGAGGGCAAACCCCTTCTGGTCCTACAGGAGGTGATGGAGATGCCGCTGAGCTTTGATGAGCTTGACTTTGGTCCTCCCCACTACAGGGACATGCTCCCTCCGGTGTGCAGGAGGAACTACGGAAAGTGGAAGTACCACGAGCACGTCAGAGGCGGGATAATAAGGCACGTGTCGGAGAGCGGGGAGGAGGCGTACAGCGTGAGGGCAGGGATACCCAAGTACCTGTCTGCAGACACCGTTATTGAGCTGTGCGAGCTTGCGGAGCGCTACTGCGAGGGCTACCTGAAGTTCACCTCCAGGCACAACATTGAGTTCATAGCAGGGGACAGGGAGAGCGCCGAGAGGCTTGCCGGGGAGCTTGAGAGGCTGGGCTTCCCGGTTGGGGGCACTGGGAGGTGCCTCAAGGCAATAATCCACTGCGTTGCGATGAGCCACTGCCACATGGCTGCCGCAGACTCCCTCTCCATAGCCAAGGCGCTGTATGAGGAGTTCTACGAGGACTTCAGGAACCCCGAGGCTTTCCCGGAGAGGGTCAAGATAGCTGTTTCAGGGTGCCTGAACATGTGCGGTGCCACCCATGCGAGCGACATAGCGGTGATAGGGGTGCACCGCCGTCCGCCGGTGGTGGAGGATGCCGTGGTTGAGAAGGTGTGCTCTGTGCCTGAGCTGGTGAAGTCCTGCCCCACCTACGCAATCAAGCCCAAGCGTGGGAACCCGAGAAGCGTGGAGATAGACGAGGAGAAGTGCGTTTACTGCGGCATCTGCTACAGCCTGTGCGAGGGGATAAGGATACACGACCCCGAGAACGACGGGGTGAGCCTCTGGGTTGGCGGAAAGGCGTCAAACACCAGAGCAGGCCCGCTGTTCGCCAGGCTGGTGGTGCCCTACATGAAGCCCGAGCAGCCCCGCTGGAGCACCCTGGTTGGAACGGTGCGCAGGATACTGGAGGTTTACAGGGAGAACGCCCGCAGGGGTGAGCGTATGGGTGAGTGGATAGAGCGCATAGGCTGGGAGAGGTTCTTCAGGCTGGCGGAGATAGAGTTCAGCGAGAAGTGCATTGACGACTGGATATTCAGCGTGGAGACCTTCAGGAGGGGCACCAACTTCAAGATGCCTTAGCGCCCTGAGGGTGCGTGCCTCTGACTCCGGAGGGGCACCACCCCCCTCCCTACCCCTCTTCTCTGGCAGAAAGTTTTAAATCCTACTGCTGAGATAGAGGGATACCAGCATCCAAGAGGAGGAATGTGATTGGTAAGGGTGGGAATTAACGGCTTTGGAAGGATTGGGAGGTGTATTCTGAGGGCAGCTTTCATGAAGGATGCTGACATTGACATCGTCGCGGTGAACGACCTGAGCGACGCTCCAACTCTGGCACACCTGCTGAAGTACGACTCGGTGCACCGCAGGTTTGAGGCGGAGGTCAGGGCGGAGGGAAGCGATATACTTGTTGACGGACGCAGGATCAGGGTGCTGGCGGAGCGTGACCCGGAGAACCTGCCCTGGGAGGAGCTGGGCGTTGACGTTGTGCTGGAGTGCACGGGGCTCTTCAGGGACAGGGAGGGTGCGGGCAAGCACCTGAAGGCGGGAGCGAAGAAGGTCATAATATCGGCGCCTGCAAAGGAGCCTGACATAACGGTGGTAATGGGGGTCAACCACGAGAGCTACGACCCTGAGAAGCACAGCATAATCTCCAACGCCTCCTGCACCACCAACAGCCTCGCCCCTGTGGTCAAGGTGCTCCACGAGAGCTTCGGGGTGAGGCGGGGGCTCATGACCACCTGCCACGCCTACACGGCCTCGCAGCGGCTGCTGGATGCTCAGAGCAGGGACCTGCGCAGGGCGAGGGCGGCGGCTATAAACATCGTGCCCTCCACAACGGGGGCGGCGAAGGCTATAGGGCTCGTGCTTCCGGAGCTTGCGGGCAGGCTTGACGGCATGTCCCTGAGGGTGCCGGTTGCCAACGGCAGCATCACCGACCTTACTGCTGAGGTGGAGCGTGCCACCACCGCGGAGGAGGTGAATGAGGCTCTCAGGCAGGCGAGCGAGGGAGCGCTCAGGGGCATTCTTGAGTACTCCGAGGAGCCCCTGGTTTCAAGCGACATCCTGGGCAACCCGCACTCTGCGATTGTTGACAGCCTGCTCACCAGGGTCATGGACTCAACCATGGTGAAGGTGCTCGTGTGGTATGATAACGAGTGGGGATTCAGCAACAGGATGGTGGAGCTTGCGGAGTACGTGGGCAAGAGGCTGGAGTGATGCTTGAGGTTGAGCTCGCGGGCTTGAAGCTTGCAAACCCCACCATGCTGGCTTCTGGGATACTTGGAACCAGCGGTGCGGCGCTGAAGAGGGTCGCCGTCAGCGGTGGTGCCGGGGCTATAGTGACCAAGTCCATAGGTGCCACCCCCAGGGAGGGGCACCCGAACCCCACGGTGGTGGAGATTGATGGCGGGCTGATAAGCGCCATAGGGCTGGCAAACCCGGGGTACGAGGAGTTCAGGGAGGAGATAGCGGTGGCGAAGGAGGGGGGCGTTCCTGTGGTAGGCAGCGTGTACGGGTTCAACTTTCAGGAGTACGCCATGGTTGCGGAGGCTATGCAGGGGTACGGGGTGGATGCGATTGAGCTGAACATCTCCTACCCCAACGTGGGCAAGGCGGGGGCTTTCTTCGGGTACAGGGAGGAGCTGGCTCACGAGGTTGTCAGCGAGGTCAGAAAGAGGGTTTCCATTCCCCTGTTTGCAAAGCTGACGGCTAACGCAGGGGATGTGGTGGCGGTGGCTAAGGCGTGCGAGGATGCGGGGGCGGATGCGATAACCGCCACCGGTGCTCTACGTGCTATGGCGATAGACGTTACCACCGCCAAGCCCGTGCTGGGGAACAGGGTTGGAGGGCTCTCGGGGGCGTGCCTCAAGCCTGTGGCTCTGAGGTGCGTTTACGAGATTGCGGAGGAGGTGAGCATACCCGTTATAGGGTGCGGGGGCATCACCACGGGCAGGGATGCGGTGGAGTTCTTCTTGGCTGGAGCCAGGGCGGTGCAGATAGGCACGGCGGTGCTCTACAGGGGCATAACCGTCTTCAGGAAGGTTTCACGGGAGATAGCGGAGTACCTGGAAGAGCAGGGGTATGGGCACGTTAGCGAGATTGTTGGTCTTGCTCAGAGGTAGGTAGAATGCACGAGATGCAGGTGGTTGAGATAAAGAAGATAGTCAGGGAGACGAAGAGAATCAGAACCTTCTTTCTGGACTTAGACGTGAACGCCATCCCTGGGCAGTTCGTCATGGTGTGGCTTCCAGGGGTGAACGAGAAGCCCATGAGCGCCTCCTACACCAGGGGCGACCTGGGGATAACGGTGCTCCGCCTGGGCGACTTCACCAGGAGGCTGTTTGAGCTCAGCGAGGGCGACCTGCTGGGAATCAGGGGACCCATGGGAAGGGGCTTCAAGATATACGGAGACCGCCTGCTGCTGGTGGGCGGTGGCGTTGGGGTTGCACCCCTCGCCCCCCTCGCGGAGGAGGCGCTGAGGGACGGAAAGGAGGTTACCGCCATAGTGGGGGCGCTTACCGCCAGCGAGCTGCTCTTCGTTGACAGGCTGAAGAGGGCGGGCGCGAGGGTGCTCATATCCACCGACGACGGCACCGCTGGCAGAAAGGGCTTCACCACCGATGTTCTCGCCGAGCTGCTGGAGGAGGAGAGCTTTGACCAGTGCTTCACCTGCGGACCGGAGCTCATGATGGCTAAGGTGCTGGAGATAACCAGAAGCAAGAGGATACCCACGCAGGCGTCCCTGCACAGGTACTTCAAGTGCGGCATAGGTATATGCGGGCAGTGCGTGCTTGACGGCACGGGTTTGAGGGTGTGCAAGGAGGGTCCGACCTTCAGGGACAAGGAGCTCAGGAGGTCCCACGAGTTTGGAAGGTACTGGAGGAATGCTGCAGGACAGAAGATATATTTCGGAAGGAGGTGAGTGGAAATGAGTAAGGTTACGGTGAGCCTGATAAAGGCGGATGTTGGAGGATACCCGGGACATGTGAGCGTGCACCCCGAGCTGATAAGCTCGGCGGAGCAGGTGCTGGGTGAGGGAAGAGAGACGGGGGTTATTGAGGACTTCCGCGTGCTGAGCGCGGGGGACGACCTGGAGCTGGTGATGAGCCACCGCAGGGGTGTGGACAGCGAGGATGTGCACGGCCTGGCGTGGAAGGCTTTTGAGAAGGCCACGGAGCGTGCCAAGGAGCTCAAGCTCTACGGGGCAGGGCAGGACATGCTCAGCGATGCCTTCTCGGGCAATGTCAGGGGCATGGGTCCCGGAGTGGCGGAGATGGAGTTCAAGGAGCGGAAGGCGGAGCCCATAGTTGCCTTCATGATGGACAAGACCGAGCCGGGGGCGTTCAACATGCCGATATTCAGGATGTTCGCAGACCCCTTCAACACCGCGGGGCTGGTTATTGACCCGTCGCTGCACTCGGGATTCAGGTTTGAGGTGTGGGATATAATGGAGCACCGCAGGGTCATGATGGACACCCCGGAGGAGATGTACAGCCTGCTTGCGCTGATTGGCGCCAAGTCCAGGTACGTGATAAAGAGGGTGTACCCCAAGGAGGGGCACGTGATAGACTCCTCAGAGCCCGTGGCGGTGGTGAGCACGGAGAAGCTCTACCAGATAGCGGGGGAGTACGTGGGCAAGGACGACCCGGTGGCTCTGGTGAGAGCGCAGTCGGGGCTGCCGGCGCTGGGTGAGGTGCTTGAGCCCTTTGCCTTCCCGCACTTGGTGAGCGGGTGGATGAGGGGCTCTCACAACGGTCCCGTTATGCCCGTGAGCTTCTCCTATGCCAAGTGCACGCGCTTTGATGGGCCTCCCAGGGTGGTTGCCGCGGGGTTCCAGGTGAACAACGGCAGGCTCGTTGGGCCGGTGGACCTGTTTGATGACCCCGGGTTTGACTACACCAGGAAGAAGGCGCAGGAGATTGCCGAGTACATGCGCAGGCACGGTCCCTTTGAGCCCCACCGCCTGCCCCTTGAGGACATGGAGTACACCACCCTGCCGAAGATTATGGAGAAGCTGAAGGACAGGTTTGAGAAGGTTGAGTGAGCCCGCAGCCGGGAGATGAGGGCGATGATAGATGTGCCTGTGGTGATGCTCAACGTCAAAGCCTACAGGGAGAGCATGGGCGCTTCGGGCATGGAGCTTGCCAGAGCCTGCGAGCGTGTGGCTGAGAGCACGGGGGTGAGCGTGGCGATATGCCCCCAGCAGACTGAGCTTGCGCTCATCTGCAGGGAGGTGGAGATACCAGTGCTGGCGCAGCATGCGGAGGCTTTTGAGGCGGGGGCGCACACGGGGTATGTGGTGCTTGAGGCGGTTAAGGAGGCGGGTGCCGCGGGTACCCTTGTGAACCACAGCGAGCACCGCATGACCGTAGCGGACATTGAGGCGGTGGTGAGCAGGGCTAAGGAGCTCGGGCTGTGCACGGTGGTGTGCACCAGCAGCGTCGCAACCAGCAGGGCATGCGCGGTGTTTGAGCCGGATTTCATAGCGGTTGAGCCTCCGGAGCTCATAGGCACGGGGATACCCGTCTCAAAGGCTGAGCCCGAGGTGGTGCGCAGGAGCGTTGAGGCTGTGAAGGAGATCAGCCCCGGCACGAGGGTGCTGTGCGGTGCCGGGATAAGCACGGGCGAGGATGTCAGGGCTGCGCTGGAGCTGGGGGCTGAGGGGGTGCTCCTCGCCAGCGGTGTGGTCAAGGCGGAGAGGCCGGAGGAGGTGCTGCTGAGCCTGGCGAAGGGTGCGGTGTGAGCGAGGCGGATGAGCTCCTGAGGCTGGCAGGGCGCTGCATGCGCTGTGGCTTCTGCAGGGCACCCTGCCCCCTGTTCAGGAGCACCCTGAGCGATGGGAGCACAGCCAGGGGCAAGCTCCAGACTCTGCTCGCCATCCTGAGGGGTGAGCTCGGGAGAAGCAGGGGAGCCATGCTCAGGGTGTTTGAGTGCACCACCTGCGGTGCCTGCGCCCAGGTGTGCCCCGCGGGGGTCAGGGTTGAGGAGGTGCTGGAGGGTGCCAGGAGGAGCTTCCTGGGGGAGCTGGAGCTGCCGGTGCACCAGTGGATGGTGGAGGCTACCCTGAGCACCGGCAACCCCTTTGCCGCCGAGTTTGAGCCCGGCGTGCGCGGGGAGGTTGTTTTCTTCCCGGGGTGCACCTCCCACTTCAGGGTCAGGGAGATAGAGGATGCGTGCCTGTCCTTACTTGAGCGCACCCTGGGCAGGGTGGGTGTGCTCCGCTTCTGCTGCGGGGCGCCCCTGCTCACCTTCGGGGGTCCTGCTGAGGAGCTCATAGATAGCAACCGGCGCCTGCTTGAGGGTGTGGAGCTGGTGGTTGCCCACTGCCCCACCTGCACCAAGGTGCTGCGGGAGAGGTACGGGGCTGAGGCTCTGCACATCTCCCAGGTGCTTGCGGAGCACGGGTTTGAGGCTGAGCTGGGGGTGAGGGCAGCCTACCACGACCCCTGCCACCTCGCCAGGGGGTGCGGGGTGGTTGAGGAGCCCAGGGAGGTGCTGAGCGCCGCGGGGGTTGAGCTGGTGGAGCTGGAGCACTCGGGCAGGGAGACGGCATGCTGCGGCGCCGGAGGCGGGCTGCCGGTCACCTTCCCGGAGCTCAGCGCAGAGCTTGCGAAGCGGAGGCTTGAGGAGGCTGCCTCGGAGGTGCTGCTCACCTTCTGCCCTACCTGCTACCTGCACCTGAGCAGGGTTGCGGGAGAAAGTTTAAGAGTTGTGGATGCGAGTGTTCTACTGGCAGGTGGAGCGCATGAGGTTCGCTGAGAGCATAGATGAGGAGAAGTTTGTAATCGCAACCTACTACCTGGAAACCCCCATGGAGCTTGAGAAAGCCGCCGAGGCGCTTGCTGCGGAGCAGAGCACGGGCACCTGG
This sequence comes from Candidatus Hydrothermarchaeota archaeon, assembly GCA_015521945.1. Classification (GTDB taxonomy): domain Archaea; phylum Hydrothermarchaeota; class Hydrothermarchaeia; order Hydrothermarchaeales; family BMS3B; genus JAADFH01. The sequence goes on along the minus strand of WANG01000020.1, from coordinate 2,608 downwards.
GTCAGGGTGGCTTTTGAGAGCGATGAGCTCATCGCAAAGTACAGCGCCCGGGTGCTGGAGGTGGAGAGGCTCGGGGAGAGCAACGGAATCAACCGCGGCAGGCTGAGGCTCGCCTTTCCCCACGGGAACTTCGGAGCGTGCCTGCCCATGCTGCTGACCACCACCGCCGGCAACCTGTTTGAGATGGGGGAGTTCAGAAACATAAAGCTCCTGGACCTGGAGTTTCCCGAGAGCTACCTGAAGAGTTTTAAGGGCCCGAAGTTTGGAATCAGGGGGTGCATGAAGGCGCTGGGGATAAGAGACAGGCCGATGATAGGCACGATAATAAAGCCCTGCGTGGGGCTGCCTCCGAAGAAGTTTGCGGAGGCGTGCTACCTGGCTGCTAAGGGAGGGGTTGATTTTATAAAGGATGACGAGCTCATCGCTAATCCAGCGTACTCACCCATTGAGGAGCGGGTCTCGGCTACCATGGAGATGCTTGACAGGGCGGATGAGGAGAAGGGTGAGAAGACCATGTACGCGGTGAACATCACCGATGAGGTTGACAGGATGATGGACAACGCGGATGCCGCCCTTGAGAACGGGGCGAATTGCCTGATGGTGAACTTCATAACCGCCGGCTTCTCTGCCCTGCGGATGGTGTGCGAGGACCCGAGCGTTAATGTGCCCGTGCACTGCCACCGCGACATGTTTGCGGCCTTTACCAGGAGCGAGGTGCACGGAATCAGCACCGTGGTGGTGAGCAAGCTCGCACGCCTGGCGGGTGGTGACCAGGTGCACGTGGGGGCGATACTGGGCAAGCTCTACGAGAGCGTGGAGCAGGTGGTTGAGAATGCCGAGGTGCTGAAGGCGAGGATGGGCAGCCTGAGGAGGGCGCTTCCGGTCTCCTCGGGGGGGCAGCACCCCGGCAAGATACCAGCGAACATAAGGTACCTGGGGAAGGAGGTGCTCATTCTTGCCGGAGGGGGCATACACGCCCACCCGGCGGGTCCGGAGGCGGGTGCCAGGGCGATGCGCCAGGCTACGGAGGCGGTGCTCGCCGGGGTGCCCTTGGAGGAGTACGCCAAGGAGCATGAGGAGCTCAGGCAGGCTATAGAGAAGTGGGGCGTATATGAGCGGTGAAATCGGCGAGGTCTTAGCCCAGGCGCTGCCGTACATCCAGAGGTTCCACGGGGAGTACGTGGTGATAAAGTACGGCGGGCACGCCATGCTGGATGAGACTGCGAGGCTGTGGACGGTCAGGGATACGGTGCTCCTGCGGTACGTGGGGATGAAGCCGGTGGTTGTGCACGGCGGGGGTCCGGAGATTACCAGGGCGATGAGGAAGTTCGGCAAGGAGCCGAAGTTTGTTGCAGGGCTGCGGTACACCGATGAGGAGACCCTGGACATAATAAAGATGGTGCTGGTGGGAAAGATAAACACCGAGCTGGTCTCCCTTTTCAACGTCTCGGGGGCAAAGGCTGCGGGGCTCTCGGGGAAGGATGGTGGGCTGATAATGGCGAGGAGGAAGGGGGTCAGGGTGGTGGATGAGGGGGAGGAGCGGGAGGTTGACCTCGGATACGTGGGGGAGATTGAGAGCATCAACCCAGAGCTGGTTGAGATACTGTGCGAGCACGGGTACATACCAGTAATTTCTCCCGTGGGGCTCACCGAGGACGGTGCCAGCCTGAACATAAACGCCGACACCGTTGCCGGGGAAATCGCAGGGGTGCTGAAGGCGAGGAAGCTGGTGATACTCACCGACGTGCCGGGGGTGCTGCGAAGGCTTGGGGATGAGAGCTCCCTCATCAGGGAGCTCAGGATTACCCAGATAAAGGACCTGGTGAGGAGGGGCGTGGTGAAGGGCTCAATGCTGCCGAAGCTTGAGGCGTGCAAGCGTGCCCTGCTCTCGGGCACGGAGAGGGCGCACATAATAGACGGCAGGGTCAAGCATGCGCTGCTGGTGGAGCTCTTCACGGACTCGGGCATGGGAACCATGGTAACCAGATAATTTCAGCCACCGAAAAACAAACTTTATACCGCCAGCAGGGGGAGTAGTTACCCTGAAGGTGGTGAACATGGGGTTTGACGCCTTTGTCATTGAGGGGAACAGGGTGGTTTACTACAGCAGAAGCGGGCAGCAGGTTTCTTACGATATGGGCACAAAGAAGGGAGAGAGGCGCTAATCCAGCTCCGACGGGTCGGTAATTCGCCCTGTTACTGCGCTTGCAGCGACCACCGCGGGGTTTGCAAGGTAAACCTCGCTCTCCGCGTGCCCCATCCTGCCCACGAAGTTGCGGTTGGTGCTTGATATGGCGCGCTCACCTCTGCCCAGCACTCCCATGTACCCGCCTAAGCAAGCGCCGCAGGTGGGTCCGGAAACGAAGGCGCCCGCGCGCAGGAATTCCTCAACCAAGCCCTCCTTGATGGCCTGCATCTGAACCTTCCTGCTCGCGGGCACCACTATCATCCTCACATCCGGGTGCACCTGCCTGCCACGCAGGATTTCCGCGGCTATTCTGAGGTCCTCTATCCTGCCGTTGGTGCAGGAGCCAAGGTACGCCTGGTGGATGGTTATGTGGGAGAGCTCACCTGCTGGCACCACGTTGCTGGGGAGGTACGGCTTTGC
>WANG01000019.1 GCA_015521945.1 Candidatus Hydrothermarchaeota archaeon | reverse complement strand
CTTCTCCCATATCTTACACCCGCCATGTATCCGCATATTAACCTTTTACAAGATTACACCGCGTATGCTTCTTCTGCATTTCCCCTTATATACCTTCACGATCAGACCTGTCCAAATACATTGCCTCACCTGGTTGTAAGCATAAAGGTATAGGCGAAGAAGTTCGCCTGCTTCAGGGCGGAGTGCAGACTGGATAACCTTCAGCTGCTCATGTGTAAGTGAAAATCAGCCGCCGCTCATATACAGGTTTCCCCTTATTTGGACAGCATCCCCACTCACCGAAACCCACTCACCGAAAAACTTATATAATAATGGGTGAGCATGATAACCACAAACCTGCTTTTCAAGCAAATCTAACAGCGTGAGAGGTATGGGTTCAATCTATGCGGTTCGCACGACCATAGGGCAGGAGAGGAACGTGGCAGACATGATGAGCTCCAGGGCCGAGAAAGATGGTCTGGAGATATATGCGGTGCTGGTGCCGCACGACATAAGGGGCTACATCATGGTTGAAGCCAGGGACGAGACCGAAGTAGAGAAGGCGCTCCGCGGGGTAGCCCACTCCAAGGGCATAGTCAAGGGTGAGCTTCCCCTGGACGAGGTCAAGCGCTTCTTTGAGCCCAAGCCCATGGTCACCAAGGTTGAGCAGGGTGACATCGTTGAGCTCACCAGCGGACCCTTCAAGGGCGAGCGTGCCAGGGTTGTTAGGGTTGACCTCAAGAAGGAGGAGATAACGGTTGAGCTCTTTGAAGCCACCGTTCCCATTCCCGTTACCGTCCGAGGAGAGAGCATAAAGGTTATCAGAAAGGAGGAGCCCGGCAGTGAGTCAGGTGGTTGAGACATTAGTGGAAGGTGGTAAAGCCACACCGGGACCGCCTCTTGGTCCCGCGCTGGGACCGCTGGGGGTGAACATCCCCGCGGTGGTGGCGGCGATAAACGAGAAGACCAAGGACTTCGCGGGAATGAAGGTTCCCGTGAAGGTCATAGTTGACCCCAAGACCAAGGAGTTTGAGATAGAGGTAGGCACTCCTCCCACAAGCGCCCTCATCCTGCGCGAGCTCGGGGTTGAGAAGGGCAGCAGCGATGCAAAAAACTCGTCCGTCGGCAACCTCACCATGGAGCAGGTTGTCAAGATCGCCAGGATGAAGCGTGATGGAATGCTCGCAAGCAGCATGCGCTCTGCGGTTAAGGAGGTGCTCGGCACCTGCGTCTCCGTGGGTGTTACGGTTGAGGGCAAGCACCCTAGAGAGGTTCAGAAAGAGGTGGACGAGGGCAAGTACAGCGAGCTTATCGGGGAGTGAAGGGCGATGGTGAGTGCTGAAAAGCTTGTTGAGGCGGTCAGAGCGGCAAGGGAAGCTTCAAAGAAGCGCAACTTTGTCCAGAGCTTTGACCTTGCAGTTAACCTCAGAGACATAGACATGAGCAAGCCCGAGAACAGGCTGAACGAGGAGGTCGTGCTCCCCGGGGGCAGGGGCAAGCCCGTCAGGGTTGGAGTAATAGCGGGGGACGAGCTCGCCATGGCAGCCAAGGAGCACGCTGACCTGCTCATAACCAAGGAGGAGCTCCAGGAGCTTGCCAAGGACAGGAAGAAGGCGAAGAAGGTGGCTGAGAGCGCCGACTTTTTCATAGCCCAGGCGGACCTCATGCCCCTGGTGGGCAGGGTGCTGGGACCCATCCTCGGACCCAGGGGCAAGATGCCCAAGCCCGTTCCCCCCAATGCCCCGCTGCAGAACATAATTGCCAGGCTCAGGAATACCGTCAGGCTGCGCACCAAGGACAAGCCCGTGCTCCACGTTGCTGTGGGCACCGAGGAGATGAAGGATGAGGACGTGGCTAAGAACATAGAAGCGGTGCTCACTCACCTTGAGAGGAAGCTTGACGCCGGCATGGGTGGCATAAAGAGCGTATACCTGAAGACGACCATGGGACAGAGCGTTAAGGTGGAGGTGTAGCGGTGCGTTCCTCAGGCAGAGTTGCTGAGTGGAAGCTGAAGAAGGTTGAGGAGCTGGCTGAGCTCATGCGCCAGTATCCAGTGGTTGGCATAGTGGACATGCACGCCCTGCCAGCCAGAACCCTGCAGAAGATGCGGGAGAAGCTCAGAGGTGACGTGCTCATAAAGATGTCAAAGAAGTCAATAATGAGGCACGCCATTGACAGGGCAGCAAAGGAGGAGAGGAGCTTAGAGAAGCTCAAGGACGCCCTTAAGGGGCAGCCCGCCTTCATATTCTCAAAGATGGATGTTTTCAGGCTTTACAGGGTGCTTGAGCAGAACAAGGTTCCCGCACCTGCCAAGCCCAACACCGTTGCGCCCAAGGACATAGTGGTGCCCAAGGGGGAGACACCCTTCGCACCCGGTCCCATACTGGGAGAGCTGCAGGCTGTGGGAATTCAGACCGAGATAAAGGGAGGAAAGATCGCCATAAAGAAGGATGCCGTGGTTGTCAGAGAGGGCGAGGTCATAGATGCCAGGCTCGCGAGCATCCTGAACCGCCTGGGCATTGAGCCCATGGAGATAGGCCTGAACCTCATAGCCGCCCACGAGAATGGCACGATTTTCCTGCCAGAGGTCCTCAGGGTGGATGTGGATGAGATACGGGAGCAGATTGCCAGGGCTTACCAGCATGCGGTCAGCCTCAGCATAGCTTCTGGCTACCTTACCAAGGAAACCGCACCTCTTGCAATTGCGAAGGCGCATGCAGAGGCTCTCGCCCTGGGTATAGCTGCCGCCGTGCCGGAGAAGGGCGTGGTGGAGCACCTGCTCGCCAGAGCGAGGTTGCAGATGTTATCCCTTGCATCTAAGCTCACAGATTCAGCGCTGGACAGCGAGCTCAGGGAGATGGTAGGTGCATGCAGGGCTTCTCAGAGCACGGTGACGAAGGCGGAAGCTGCAGAGGAGGAGAAGGAGGAGGAAGAGGAGAAGAAGGAAGAGAGCGAAGAGGAGGCTCTGGAGGGACTGGGTGCCCTCTTCGGCTGAAGTCTGGAGGTGATGAGAGATGGAGTATATTTATGCTGCAATGCTCCTGCACTCTGCAGGGAAGGAGATAAACGAGGAGAACCTGCGCAGCGTGCTTGAGGCTTCAAGCGTGCAGGTGGATGAGGCGAGGCTGAAGGCGCTGGTGGCTGCCCTTGAGGAGGTAGACATAGACGAGGCTATAAAGCAGGCTGCCTTTGCCGCCGCACCCGCGCAGGCTGCACCTGCCGCTGCGCAGGCGCCTGCAGAGGAAGCTGCAGAGGAGGAGAAGAAGGAAGAGGAGAAAGAGGAAGAGGAGAGCGAAGAGGAGGCTCTGGAGGGACTGGGTGCCCTCTTCGGCTGAGCCAGCTCCCTCTCCCGCATTTTTTATCCTGCCAGATTGTAGCTCAGGGTCCAGGTGAGCAGCCAGGCAGCCATGAAGTACACGTAGCCCTTTGTGAGCCAGTGTTTGAGGGAGTACTCTTCGGGCGGAAGGTTGAAGGTGTTGCGGGTTATGATGTAGAGGGGGAAGGAGAACACGAACCCCACCAGCAGGGCTGTGGCAAGGGTGATGGTGGTTCCGAACATCCCGGGCGAGCCGACGCCCAG
>WANG01000018.1 GCA_015521945.1 Candidatus Hydrothermarchaeota archaeon | reverse complement strand
CACCCCGTAAGCTCTGGCTCAAGGACCCTGAAGGACGCCATAAACGAAGCCTTCAGGGACTGGCTTTCCACGGTGGAGCACACCAACTACATCTTCGGCTCGGTTCTCGGACCCCACCCCTACCCCATGATGGTGCGTGACTTCCAGAGCGTTATAGGCAGGGAGGCGAGGAGGCAGATACTGAGGCACGAGAAGCGTCTGCCGAGCGCCATAGTCGCCTGCGTGGGAGGGGGAAGCAACGCCATAGGCATATTCTACCCCTTCCTCGGAGATGAGGAGGTTGAGCTCATAGGGGTTGAGGCTGGGGGTGAGGGCATAGACACTGGCAGGCACGCCGCCAGGTTTGCAGCCGGCAGGGAGGGCGTGCTCCACGGCACCTACACCTACGTGCTCCAGGACGAGCACGGGCAGATAGCCAGCACCCACAGCATAAGCGCGGGTCTTGACTACCCCGCAGTCGGTCCCGAGCATGCCCTTCTGCGGGAGATAAGCAGGGCTGAGTACCACCACGCCACCGACGAGGAGGCGCTCAGGGCTTTCCACTACCTGAGCGAGAAGGAGGGCATAGTGCCAGCTCTGGAAAGCGCCCATGCGGTTGCCTGGGTGCTGGAGAACGCCCACAGGTTTGATAAGGATGACGTGGTTATAATCAACCTCTCAGGCAGGGGAGACAAGGACGTTGAGGCGGTGGCGAGGCGGGAGGGTGTTATCTAGCTCTCCGCCTGCATGCGCTCCTCGGCTACTCCGAAGGAAGCCAGCTTATGAAGATTTTTGCACAACCCTCCCCAGTATCTAAAAATATTTATATGCCCGGCTAATAAAGGGATACTGCATGACCGCCCAGCCGGAGCTCAGCGAGAGGCTCGCCGTGTACTCGGCGTACGCCTTCTCCACGGGTATCGTCGTGCTCTCCCTGATTTCCATGTACAACGACACCTTAGTTGAGCCCGACTCCAGGGCGCTGGTGCTGGACATGATCTTCCTGCTCATCGGCCTCTTCATACTCTACGGCGCCAGAAGGCTGGGCAGGCGCCTAACCTTCGCGGCGCAGGCGGAGCAGGAGCTCAGCGAGCTAATGCTCAGGCGCCTTGAGCCCCTCGTAAGCGAGCTTGCCTCCACCCAGGTGGCGATAAGGGAGCTCAGCGACAGGGTGGACGCCATAGGCAGGCGGGTCTCAAGGCTCCAGCTCCTCCAGCCTCCCGCAGGTGCTGCCCCTCAGGGTGAGGGTATAAGCCAGGGGTTCCTCATAAGGAGCATGTACCTCTCCCTCCTCACCATGGGTGCGCTGCTCCTCCTCTACCTGCGGCTCACCCCGAACAGCATATACGTAATCCTGATACTCATCCTGCTCTGGTGGTACGTCATAACCGACGAGTACGGGATGTTCGGAGACACGGCGGTGTACCTGTTCATAATCCTGCCCATCCTCCTCCTGCCGGCGGTCAGCCTGGTGCTGCTCGCCTACTCCACTCTCCAGACCCTGTACATCTTCCTCTTCGTAACCCTTGTGCTCTACGTGGTGGGGTACTACAGCCTGGTAACCTACTACGCCACCGGCAGGGTGCCCTTCATAGAGAAGCCCGCACCGGATAACAGGATGAGGAACGGCGGGCATGCGGTGCCGAAGAAGCTCTTCTCCCCCTCTAAGGAGCCCTTCTTAAGGGGTGTCGCAAGAGCGCTGCGCAGAAAGATGAAAGAATTCAGGTGAATGGAATGCTGCGGTACCTGATACTGCTCACAATAGCAGCGGTAGCGGTGAATGTTGCTCATGCCCAGGAGCAGGGGCAGAACTACACCGAGATACAGGGGCTGGAGCCGCTGGTGCGGGACTTCTCCGGCTTCGGCCATGGCGGAAGCAAGTGCATATACTGCCACGCCTTTCTGATGCCCGACAGGGAGTACGAGCAGAAGTTTCTTCAGGCAGGATGCAGGTGCCACCAGAGCGATGTTGCCGACGGGTACAACGTCAGGATGAACGACGTGCGCAAGCTCCACGACTCCTACACCTGCAAGCGCTGCCACGCGGGAACCAGGAACGTCACCCTGAAGCTCTACCACCTGAAGGTGCACAGAAACGTGAGCTGCACCAAGTGCCACGCGGTAAAAACCACCCCGGAGTTCACGGTAACCCGCCCCTCAACCATGGAGTGCAAGAGCTGCCACACCTATGACATCCACTTCACCCACTCCCGGGTTCTCGGGAAGGCGTGCAAGCTCTGCCACGGCACCAAGTTTGCGAGCAGGTTCACAGAGGAGGACCTGAAGAAGGCGGGCATAAAGGAGGAGTGGGTGGCCAGGAACGAGACCACCAAGCCTGAGGAGGTGAAAAAGCGTGGGTTTATTACCATATCCAAGATACTTGCCTTTATTGCTGATCTTATCTCTTAGCCTGGTGTCGGCATGCGTCAGCTTTGAGCCGAAGAAGGTGAACGCCATAGTTGCAGAGGTGGCGGCTGCAGACAACCAGCTCCTCAGGCACACTGTAAAGCTCACCCTCAAAGAAACCCGTCCAGGAGCCTGCCCCGGGGTGGACTACCCGCCCTTCATAGCCTTCAGGGTGACGGTGTACGATGCCCAGGGCAGAGCCCACGCCACCTGCTGGGGGCTGGTGGAGTACCGCGGCGACGGGGTTTACAGGGCGGTGCTGTACACCGAGGACGGGTACTCTCCACGCCCGGGGGACAGGGCGAGGTATTATATAAGCCTCAGGGGGAGGAATGTTAAGTGGTCCGCCAGCCTTGTGGATGGAGAAACGGTTCTGGAGGGAGAAGAATGAGGTACACCTTGTTGTTCCTGCTCATGGTGCTCCTGCCGGTGGTGCACGCGGATGAAGCCACAATACTGGGGAACTGGAACACCACTCCGGTGTTCTCACCCGGGGATACCGTGTACATCAACGTGGTTGTGGATGATGTTGACCACGCTGGGTTTGTGGCGGTCAACTACTACTTGGTGATATACACCGCCACCCCGCAGCTTGAGGTAATGGATGTTGTGCCCTGGAACGTTCGGTACAAGAAGCACATCAGCAGGGTGAACATCACCATCCCCTACACCATACCTCAGGGCTGGCGGGCGGGCACCTACTTCATAAAGGTCAGAGCCTACGACGTGGCTGACGAGCAGAAGGTCAGGAAGATGTACGTCAAGGCTCTGGACTGGTACTCCCCCGAGTACGAGCTCGTGAAGAAGTTCAGGTCCCTGCCCGAGGGGGAGAACGTGGGAGGCTATGAGGAGTTCACGAAGGAGGAGAGCATCGCCACGCTGACCCTCACCAGAACCCTGCGGTTCAGGCTTGAGAGGGCTGCTGAAGTGCCTGAGCGAGGCGCCAAGGCGAGGTACGGGGTCAGGGTGAGCTACCTGCTGGACGGCAAGCCCGTGAAGAAACCCGAGTTCCTGGCAGACAAGAGCGTGGGGTTCAACTTCACCATACCCAACGCCGTGCACTCCGGAGTGGTCGCCCTTGACTACCAGTTCATAGTGGTTTCCAAGGATGGGAGGGAGGTCAGGTACTCCTCCGGCTCCACCCGCTACCTGCGCTTCAGGGGCAGGGAGGTGAGCAGGGTCTTCACCGACACCCTGCCGGTGGGTGAGTACTACCTCATTGTCAAGGTTTACGACCGTGCGGATGCGGAGCCCCTGCAGAGGTTCATGAAGGAGCTGCTGGAGGGCAGGTACGAGCCGAAGAAGATAGACGCCTACAGAAGGGTCAGGGAGGGCGAGGATGTAAGCGACGAGCCCTACAGAACCCTGGGGGTGCTGAAGCCCAGAAGCGACGACACCTTAGTGTACTTCACCCGCATACCCTTCAGGGTGCTCCCCCAGCTTGAGGCGAAGCTCAGGGGTCCAGTGGTAAAGTACCTGAGCATAGAGCCCAGCAAGTTCGTGGTGGTGCAGGGCGAGCCCTTCTCCGTCAGGGTGAAGCTCAAGAACCT
>WANG01000017.1 GCA_015521945.1 Candidatus Hydrothermarchaeota archaeon | reverse complement strand
GCCTCTCAACCTCGCTGAATCCCCTCTCCTGCTCCCTCCGTATCTGGCTGACAACTAAGAGGAGCACCTCGGAGTCGGTGAGCTTCTTGCCCTCGCGTATCTTGGTAACTATGGTCTCAAAAGCCTCCCTGACAACCGCATCAAGCAGAACCGAGGCAGCCTCCATGTCATCTGCTGGCAGTGTAACCTCAGCTAGGAAAGCTGAAGCATAACCTAATGCGCATGGAACCACCGCACCTCCTCAACTATCTCCTCAAGCTCCAAGGGGGTGAGCTCGTGGCGAATGTGCTCCGGCAGGTGCCTGAGGTGCTCCAGGCGGTCGTCTAAGAATACCACGCACGCCCTGTCACGGGCGCTCCTCACCGCCCTCCCGGCGCTCTGCAGCACCCTGTTTATCATGGGCAGGAGCACCAAGTAGGCGTAGGCGCGTGGTGGTGAGTAGCGCCTCTCGTACAGCTTCCTGCGCACCTCAAACTCAAAGTCGGGGGCAGGGAAGGGCAGCCCCGCTATTACCACGGTGCCCACTATGCTCCTCCTCCCCTCCGGAGAGGGCAGGGTGTACTCCACGCCCTCGCTGAGCTTGCCCCCGGCAACCCCCAGCACCAGCTTCTTCCCAGGGGTTTTAACCTGCTGCAGGAACTCCCCGAGCCTCTTTGAGCTCTTTGGCTCCATCAGGGCATTCAGGTGCCTCCCCACGCTGTGCATTATGCTGTAGGACGGGAAAAAGGCGAGGGTCGTGGAGGGGGTGGCACGGTGTATCTCCTCTATACCCCCGGCGTAGCTCTCCCAGAGCTCCTCCCCCCTCCTCTCACGCTCACCCATTGCCGTGCTCAGCCCCGAGCGCAGCGCCAGGTAGCGGACGTTGCGGGAGTATATGGGAGGGCAGGAGTAGAGCTCCGCACCCTCAAACCCGAAGACCTCCCTGTACATCTCCAGGGGCTCAAGGGTGCCGCTCATCAGCAGCACCTTCCTCGCCTGACGGAGGGGCTTCAGGTGCTCCGCGGGAAAGAGGGGCTTCAGGTGCAGCTTCTGTGCCTGCCTGAAGAATATCCAGTTCTCCTCCTCTTCCGCCGCAAGGGCGCCCTTCAGGAACACCGCCACCCTGTAGGTGTGGCTCACCTTCCTTCCCCTCTTCAGCCTCCGGCGCAGGTGCTCCACCCCTGTGCGGTACAGCCTCTCCACCTCCGAGGGGGAGACGAGCTCCCCCGCTCTAAGCAGGGCGTCCTCCTCGGAGAAGGCTGGAAGAAGCTCCTGCAGCACCTCCTCCCCTGACTCCCGCAGGGCGAGCTCCACGGTGCGCCTGCTCAGACTTCTGCCCTCCTGAGCGTGGAGGTTGTGAGCCTCATCCACTATCACCAGCAGCTCCCCCATGTCCAACCCGAGCTTCGTCAGAAACTGGGAGCGCAGGGGCGGGCTCAGCAGGTACCCGTAGGAGGCTATGACCACGTCCGCATGCTTCGCCAGCTCCAGCAGAACCGCATGGGGGCACCCGTATGCCAGGAGCTCACCCTCCGGGAACCGCCCCATCTCCCCCAGCTCCTCAATCTCGTGCACCCGCTGCCTGAAGGTCTCCCTGTAGGTGCACCTGCTCAGCCTGCAGAGCTCCAGGAACTCCTCGTAGGTGGTGTCCTCGTCCCTGAAAACCGGGCAGAGGTCCTGCTTTGAGTGCAGGTGCACCGCCAAGAGCCTGCCAGCGTGCCTTGATATCCTGCCTGCCTCACGGAGGAATATCTCCGCCTGGGACTTGGTCCTGGTGAGCACCACCACCTTCTCTCCCTCCATGCGGTCTGCCAAGAAGGCGCACAGGGAGGCTACGCTCTTCCCGGCTCCCGTGGGCACGCTTGCCAGCATGGCATCGGCTGTGAAGACCACCTGCATCAGCTCATCCTGAAAGGGGCGCACTTCCGGGTACGGGAAAAGCTCCATGGGTGCGGGCATCACAACCCCCTGAGAAACCTCCCGGGAAAAATAAAAATAGGACGCAGGCATAGGCTATACTCAATGTCCATACGCGATGAGCTTGAAACCCTGAAGGAGAGCATTGAGGAGGTAACCGCCTGTCTGCTCATGGATTCAAGCGGCAGGGCGGTGTCCTGCAACGTTGAGGATGAAGAAGCCCTTGCCTTCAAGCTTGCGGTTCTCTTTCTTCTGGACGGGTTTGAGGAGATGCTGATTGAGCGCAGGGAGGGGGCGAGCTACATAAAGCTCCACGGGCACAGGATGGTTTACTTGGAATTCTCGGGGATGCCCAGCATCCCCCTGATAAACATGTACATAAAGCGGCTGTTTGAGAGGCGAAAGCCGGAGGCAAAGCCAGAGCCACGGCAGGAGGAGGTGAAGCAGGAGAGAGAGGTGGAGGAGGGCGAGGTTCTCGCCACCGTTGCCGAGGAGTACGTGCTCTCCGACGGGCGGAGCACAGGCGAGGTGGCGAACGAGCTCAGGGACAGGCTCAGGGTGTTCCTTGAGGGGCAGCCCAGGGTGAGGGGGGGCAGGGTGGTGGTGGCGGTGAGCGTGAATGAGGGCGTGCTTGAGTTCTTCGTGCACGTGAACATCAGCTACCAGGGCGGGATACTGGGCAGGAGGGACAGAAGCTACGAGAGGGAGCTGACCTCAATGCTCAGGGAGCTCGCCGAGGGTGCCGCCGCCAAGATCGGGGAGAAGCTGAACATGAAGGTCAGGGTGAAGTGCACCGTTGAGATGAACGTGAAGAGGTAGTTCATGGAAAGCTCCTGATGACCCATATGCTGCTCTCCGCGGCTTTGGGCTCCGTGTAAACGAAGTTCTCAACTGATCCTGCGGCATTGTGGCACCTGTTGGGTGTAAATCCACCACCACAGCTCAGCCCCGCACGTAAGTTGGTTACATCGTGGTTGTTTGCATGGTGGCACCCTATGCAGAAGTCTCCCGTCAGCCTCCTGGGTACACTCTGGGCAACCTTTGGATAGAAATCCGGGGAGTAGTGCCCGCCGAAGGCGTGGGGCTCATTGCTCGGGGGGTAGGGTCCCGAGGCGTTGTGGCAGGTGAGGCAGCTCAGCATGAGTGCCGCATGCACCGCCGAGGAGTTCAGATTGTAGTTGTAGTAGGGTGCTCCTGCATAGGTATCAAAGCTGGGGTTGCGGTGGCAGCTCTTGCAGAAGGCGTCGGTGGCTCCGCCGTAGTCGGTATTCTGGTGGCCGGGATGGTAGGGCGAGTTCACATTCCTGTCCAGCACATCATCAGCGTGCTGCGAGCCCTGGGTGTTGCCGGTGTTGCCCAGCTTTATGCGCTGGTGGCAGGAAACGCAGCTGATTTGGGTGGTGTTCTTCCAGTAGTGGGTACTACCTCCGCCCACCTGAACCGAAAAGCTGCGCTGGGGTCCCTCTGTAACAGAGACCACGTTGTAGATATACGTCACGCCATCGGGTGAAGTACCAGTGTTCTCAACGATGTAGTCTATGTAATCGTAGTAGTGGAAGCTCAGGTTGACGCTGGCGTTGGTGTGGCAGGCGATGCAGGCTTCGTTGGGTCCGCGCCTTATCCCGCCTGAGTAGGCAGACCTGAACAGGGGCATGTGCGCCTCATAGGT
>WANG01000016.1 GCA_015521945.1 Candidatus Hydrothermarchaeota archaeon | reverse complement strand
GTCTCCTCTGGAGAATACTCACGTGCTCCGCTTAGTGAGGTAGTGTGGATGCTTGTACCTCTTGCTGTTATTTTCTACGCCTGGCTGGCTTTCATACTGCATCACTTTGGATTTCTTAAAGCAAGAGGCGACAGGCGATGAACAGGGGAGCTATGCTCACACGCTCTGGTGAGGGATGCGCTGAGGTATGTACGGCAGCTGGGGCTGAGGGGATACCCAGGCGATGCATTAATGTCTCGTTGAAACATTTCACTCTGATTGAAATATTAATATCCCGTTGAAACATTTCAATCAGTTTGAAATATATACTGCCGCAGCCACTATTACCCCATGAACCTGCGGGGGTGTGAGAAAAGCCCGCTGACATGAGAATTAGAGGTGGTGGAGAGAGTGGCGGCAGAGGAAATAGCGGGTGTTTTGAGAAGTCCGGCGGAGAGCTTCAGGAGGGTCCTGGGAAGTGGAGAAGGTCTAAGTCTTCCGTTAGCAATAGTGCTGGTGAACGGTCTGGTAAGCGGCATCTCGGGCTACTACCAGAAGCTCCGGGCTGTGGAGAGGCTGAGCGCCATGGCGTCGCAGCTTGAGGGCTCCCCCTTCCCCGTTCCTCCCATAAAGGAGCCGAGCCTTGCGGGAGAGGTGCTCAGGAGCGTGGTCATGTCGCCCTTAGGGTGGGTGGTGGTATCGGCAGTGGTCCTCGTCATGGTCAGGCTTCTGGGTGGCAGGGCAGGCGTGAGGGAGCTTCTGACGGTGAACGGCTACGCCCAGGTGCCCCTCGTAATCGGCGGGCTTCTGAGCATACCCGCTGCCGCTGTTGCGCCTTCTCTCGCCGCGGTGCCTGCTTTAATCTTCGGGATATGGTCCCTCGCTATCATGGTAATAGGGGTGAGGGAGGCGAGCGGCATGTCAACCCTCAGAGCCGCCGCATCGGTTTTAATCCCCCTGGTCGTGCTCGTAACCCTGGTCACCCTGCTAACCCTCGGTGTCCTGCTTGCCGGGCTGGGTGTGGGGCGGTAACGCCTGAGCACGGGTTTTTCAAAATTCTGCACGATGGTGCGCCCGCTGGTTGGGGCGAGGGAGCGCAGATGCAGGTTATATCTCTTGAGGACTCCAGGGTTATGATGCTTGACCAGACCCTGCTGCCTGGGGAGGAGCGGGTGATAGTTTGCGAGGACACCGAGTGCATAGCCGAGGCGATTGAGAGCCTGAGGATAAGGGGTGCCCCCGCCCTCGGCATAGCCGCAGCCTTCGCGATGGCGCAGACGGCTCTGAAGAGCCGCGGTAAGCCCCGGGAGGAGGTGCTGCAGAGGCTGAGGGAGACCCACGCCAGGATAAAGGCGACCCGCCCCACTGCGGTGAACCTCCACGCTGCCCTTGACAGGGTGATGAAGAGCGCCGAGGAGAGCCAGGATGCAGCGGAGGCTGCGGTGAGGGAGGCAATGAGAATATACGAGGAGGAGCAGGAGGCGAGCAGGAGGCTGTGCGAGCATGGCGCAGGGCTGATAAAGGACGGGGACGTGATACTCACCCACTGCAACACCGGCGCCCTTGCGACCGCAACCCTGGGCACGGCTCTCGGGGTCATAGTAACCGCCTGGAGGCAGGGCAAGAAGCTCAGGGTGTTCGCAGACGAAACCAGACCCCTGCTCCAGGGCGCACGCCTGACCGCCTGGGAGCTGGTGAAGGCGGGGATACCCGTGACCGTGATAGCCGACGGAAGCGCGGGCTACGTGATGCGCACCCAGGGGGTCACCAAGGTCATCGTGGGGGCTGACAGGATAGCCATGAACGGAGACACCGCCAACAAGATAGGCACCTACTCCCTTGCGGTTCTCGCCAGGGAGCACGGTGCGGAGTTCTACATAGCGGCACCCCTCTCAACCGTTGACCCCGGGATAGAGAGCGGGGAGGAGATACCCGTGGAGAGGCGCAGCAGGGAGGAGCTGGAGTTCTTCAACGGGCGCAGGATAGTGCCCGAGCAGGCGGAGGTGCTCAACCTCGCCTTTGACGTCACCCCCGCAGAGTACATAACAGGGATAATAACCGAGGCTGGAGTGCTCCGCCCCCCCTACGAGGAGAGCCTGAGGCGCGCGCTCGGGGTGTGAGTCACCGGAGCTCCACCACCTCCACACCCGAGTCAACGAGCGCCTCCGCTATGTACCTGCGGTGGCAGTGCCGCTGCTTCCGCTCAAGGCACATCACCGCAACCCTGCGCTTACGAGCCAGCTCTATCAGCCTCTCAACGCCCCGCCTGAACTCCAGGGTGCGGGTGTGGGCTTCATAGCCGCCCCTCCTGTACCCCCCGAGCTCGGGGAGGTGCAGGTAGGCTATGCCGGCGCCCTCAAGGTGCCCCCTCAGCCTCTGCTGCACGAACTCGGGGTTCTTGGAGGTGGGAAACCTGCGCACATCCACCAGCACCTCAACTCCGTGAGCTCCGAGCAGCCTGAGAAAGTCCTCAACCCGCATGCCCGCGTACCCCAGCATGTACACCCTCATCGCCACCCGCGCAGAAGCTTCACGTCCGCAGCTCATACGTATTCTTGCGCATGCTACTCTTCACCCTTTTTCATAGTATGGAGCGATACCAGATAACACCAGCACGGGGAGGGAGAGCGCAACCCGAGGTGAGTTTATGAGATGCGCGCTTGTAATGCCCTCCTGGCTGCTTGAAGACGTCTTCCCCGAGAAAACCTCAAAAGCGCAGGCTAACTACTGGCAGCCCCTGAACATGCTCTACCTGGGCGCGTGCCTTGAGCGAGAGGGGTACGAGGTGAAGTTCTTTGACGGCTCCTTTTTGGCGCACGACACCATACTTGAGAGGCTCAGGAAGTTCAGGCCAGATTTCGTGGGCGTTTACTCCAACGCCTTCCTGTGGCCGAGGGCTAAGAAGACCGCCGAGGACATAAAGGAGAAGGTGGACGAGAGCATTCACGTTACATGCGGCGGCCCCTACCCCACCGCCATGGGTGCGAAGCTGCTTGAGGAGAGCAGGTTTGACAGCATAGTTGTTGGCGAGGGCGAGATAGCTGCAACGGAGCTTGCAAAGAAGGTTGAAGCCGGAGAGGAGCCCAGGGGCGTTAAGGGGGTCTCCTACAGGAGCAGAAGCGGTGAAATCGTGAGGAATCCGCCTGCACCCCTCATTGAGGATTTAGATTCCCTGCCCTTCCCTGCCAGGCACCTGCTTGAGAACCCCTTCCTCTACCTCCCACCTCTGGGAAACTACAGGCGGAAGCCCGTGGCGATAGTCATGACCTCACGGGGGTGCGACGCCAGGTGCATCTACTGCTTCCAGCCGGATAAAGAGCGGAAGGTGAGGTACAGGAGCGTTGAGAACGTGATGCAGGAGATTGAGCAGTGCTTGGACATGGGGTACAGGGAAATCCGCTTCTTAGACGACAACTTCTGCAGGGACTACAAGAGGGTCATGCGCATCTGCGAGGAGATAAAGAAGCGGGGGCTGGACTTCACCTGGTACGTCTCGGCGAGGGTGAACCACGTTGACAAGCCCCTTCTTAAAGCCATGAAGGATGCCGGATGCTGGGCGGTGCTCTTCGGAATAGAGAGCGGGGTGCAGAAGAACCTGAACACCCTGAGGAAGGGCATAACCCTGGACCAGGTGCGCAGAGCAGTTAAGAGCGCCAAGGAGGTGGGGCTGCACGTTCACGGCTCCTTCATCCTGGGCATACCCGGGGAGACCTTTGAGGAGGGGCTCAAGACCATAGAGTTCGCCATTGAGCTTGACCCCGATACGGCGAACTTCCACACCCTCGTGCCCTTCCCGGGTACGGAGCTTTACGACAGGGTGAACGAGTACGGCAGGCTGATAGGGGACTGGGAGCGCTTCACCTTTGACGGCACCCCCTTTGTGCCCCACACCATGAGCGTTGAGGAGCTGGAGAGGCTCAGGAGCATCGCCTTCAGGCGGTTCTACGTAAGACCCAGGTACATAATAAAGAGGCTGCTGAAGGTGCGCACCGCCGACGACCTGCGGGTGCTGTACATCGGCATGAAGAGCCTCTTCTGGCTGATGGTGAAGAAGAACCTGTTCAGAGCGAGGAGTGCCTGAGTATGCAGAAGCTTCCCAGAGTTTCGGTTGTAATACCCGTGCACAACGGCGAGAAGGTCATAGGCAAGTGCCTTGATGCCGTGTTCCGCTCTGATTACCCGGACTTTGAGGTTGTGGTTGTTGATGACTGCTCCACCGACAGAACCAGGGAGATATGCCGCTCCTACCCAGTGAAGCTCATACCCTTTGACGAGCATGCGGGTGTTTCCAGGGCGAGGAACACGGGCGCAAAGAACGCAGGGGGTGAGGTGCTCCTCTTCATTGACGCCGACTGCATCATGCTTGAGGACACCATACGGAGGATGATTGAAACCAAGCTCAGGACGGGTGCCGAGATAGTGGGGGGCACCTACACCAAGGTACCGGAGGACAGGGAGAGCTTCTTCAGCACCTTCCAGTCGGTGTACGTCAACTACTGCGAGAGCAGGAACCCAGAGAATCCTGACTACGTTGCCACCCACTGCATGGCTGTTGACCGGGAGGTGTTCCTGAAGCTGGGCGGGTTCATAGAGGGCTCCTACATAGGTGTGGCGGCGAGCGTTGAGGATGTGGAGTTCTGCCACAGGGCAAAGCGCGCAGGATACAGGGTGGTGATGGACCCGCAGGCGATGGTTAAGCACGTGTTCAACTTCAACCTGTACCGCTCCCTGAGGAACGCCGTGAAGAAGAGCATGTACTGGACCATGTACTCCCTTGACAACCGGGACATCACCCAGGACTCGGGGGCGGCTTCCAGGGAGCTGAAGCTGAACGTGGCGTGCTACTTCTCCTCAGCCCTGCTGCTGCTCACCGCCGCTCTGGGCGGCTCTGCGCTGCCCCTCGCCCTCATCCCTCCAATCTACGCCGCCAACCTGTACGCCAACAGAGGCTTCTTCAGAGCCCTGGGGGAGCTGGGCAGGGGATTCATGCTCGCCGGGGTTGCCTACTACACCCTCATCTACCCCGCCGCCGTGGGCGCAGGGGCTGCCGCGGGGGTGCTCCGCTACCTCAGGTACGTGAAGTTCGGGAACATCAGGAGGATAAAGGCGGAGGCTGAGTGATGCGCTACTTTCTGAAGTACACCCCCTACATCTTCAGGAAGAGCAGGGTTATACAGCTGACCTTCTTCGTCACCAGGAGGTGCAACTCCAGGTGCTCCTTCTGCTTCTACCTCTCCCAGCAGCCAGAGGTGCAGGAGAGGGAGCTCACCCTGGATGAGATTGAGAGGTTCAGCTCCTCCATGGGTGAGCTCCTATGGCTGCTGTTCTCGGGCGGGGAGGTGTTCCTCAGGGACGACATAGTGGAAATCGCCAGGATATTCTACCGCAACAACCGCCCCTCCATACTCACCCTGCCCACCAACGCCCTTCTACCGGAGGTGGTGTACGAGCGCACCGAGGAGATTCTGAAGAGCTGCCCGGAGAGCGTGGTGGTGGTGAAGCTCTCGCTTGACGGCATCGGGAAGGAGCACGACGCCATAAGGGGGGTGAAGGGGAACTTTGAGAAGGTTATGGAGACCTACTCCAGGCTGAAGGAGCTGCTGAAGTACCCGAACTTTGAGCTCGGGGTGAACACGGTGTTCTGCAGCGCAAATCAGGACAGGGTAATGGACGTGCTCAGGTTCGTTGAGAGGGAGATGCCGGAAATCAGGACCCACACCGTCTCCCTCATAAGGGGCAACCCCAGGGATACGGGGCTGAAGCAGGTGGACCTGGAGAAGTACAGGGAGACCATCTCCTTCCTGGAGAGGAAGCTTGACAGCAGGCGGGGGAGCTACAGCTTCGCGGGCAGCAGGCTGAAGACCGCCCAGGACATACTCCAGAGGAGGCTGATATACGAAACCGCCAGGCAAAACAGGAGGCTCATACCCTGCTTCGCAGGCAGGCTCAACCTGGTGGTTACAGAGAACGGGGACGTGTATCCGTGTGAGATTCTCAGCGAGAAGCTGGGAAACCTGAGGGAGCACGGGTATGATATGAACAGGATACTGGAGAGCGAGAGGGCAAAGAGGGTTATAGCCGACATAGCCGCCGGCAGGTGCCACTGCACCCACGAGTGCTACTTCGTGACCAACATCCTCTTCAACCTGAGGATGTACCCGAAACTGCTGTGGGAGTACTTGAAGCTGTTCGGAGGTAAGAAGGGAAACGGCTCACATGAATAAACGATAATCATGCTTATTTTTTTAAAATAAACCGTTGTCAACCGTTGTCAACCGTTTCCGTAAACGATTTCTGGAGATAATTTAAGTAGCACCTGGGGGGTATATTCTAATCAGGAGGTGATGAAAAATGAGGTGGCTGCTGTTGCTGGTTGCCATTGGCGTGCTGCTGCAGCCCGTGCATGCGGGCTCGGCAGAGGTAGAGGTGGAAGTGGAAGTTGAGCCAGGGATAACCCCTGATTCACCGCTGTACTTCCTTGACAGGCTGTTTGAGGCGCTTGCCGTGAGCCTGACCTTTGACCCGGCGAAGAAGGCTGAGCTGCGCCTGAGGTATGCGGAGGAGAGGCTGGCAGAGCTTGAGGTGATGAAGGAGAAGAACAAGACTGAGGTTATAAAGGAGCTGAGCATTGAGTACGCCGAGGAGCTTGAGGAGGCGGAGAAGGAGCTTGAGAAGGCAGAGAAGGAGGGCAAGAACGTAACGGAGATTGAGGTGAAGCTCAGAAACACCACCGCGAGGCACATAGAGGTGCTCACCAGGGTGTACAAGGAGGTGCCCGAGGAGGCCAGGCCGGCGATACTTCAGGCGATAAACATGACCGCCATGGGCGCGGACTTTGAGATTGAGATGAGGGGCGACGGATGGGAAATTGAGATTGAGAGAGAGGGCGGCGAGCTGGAGATTGAGTACGAGAACGAGAGCGATGGTAGGGCTCGTGCGGGCAGGATAGAGGACGGTGAGCTGGAGAAGGAGGTTGAAGAGAAGCATGGCGAGCGCGAGCGCAGGATTGAGGTTGAGATCAGGAACACCTCGGCGGTGGTTGAGGTGGAGCTCAACGGCGTGGAGCGCACCTTCGTGCTGAACACCACGGACAGGGACGAGATACTCAGGGAGATAGCGGAGCGCACGAACCTGAGCCTGGCAGAGATTGAGAATATAGTTGAGGTTGAAGTGGAGGTGGAGCATGATGAGGATAGGGTCAGCGCTGATGCCAACAACAGCTCGGGCAGGGGCTCTTCTCTGCTTGACGAAGAGCACGAAGAGGAGCGGGATGATACCGATTCTGCCGAAGGTGAGACGCCCGAAGAGGCTGCTCCAGAGGCTGGCGAGCTGAGACCTTAGAAGGCTGAAAGGGAGCCCGCACAGGCTCCCATCCCTTCCTCCTTTTTTTGAGATTTATGAAGGATGGTAATCTGTGGGTATGAGAAAGTGGTCGTACATGAGAGTCCTGACCTTTTTCAAGTTCTACCTGCTGCTCCTGATTGTGGTGTTCCTGGGCATGAGCATGGTTGAGCTGAGGGTGGAGCAGAAGGTGCTGGTTTTCCTGCTCGTCACCCTGCTTTCTCCCACCATGTTCAGGCAGATTATCAGCATGAGGGGCGTGAGGAAGGGTGACCTGGTGCTGGTGAGCTACACCAGCCAGAGCAACTTCGGCACCCTGACCAGGAGGGAGCTGGGGAGAGCCCTGAGCAGGGGCAGGGAGGGCGACGTTATAGAGGTGGAGTTCGGGGGCAGGGTGGCAAAGGCTGAGGTGCGCAGGACAGGGGGGATACTCATGCCCCCGGAGGTCAACCTCCTGTACTACGAGGACATACCGGCGAGCGGGAGGTGGAGCACCTGAGGTTTACCTTCTCCTCACGGGAGCTGAAGGAGCTGGGGGTGTCCGCGGTAGGCATAGCCTTCGTGTTTGCCTTCTACTACAGCGGCGGGATACCCGAGATATGGGTGTTCATTATGGCTCTGGTAGGGGTGAGCACCGGCTTTATAGCCCACGAGCTTGCCCACAAGTTCACAGCCCAGAGGTTTGGATGCTGGGCTGAGTACAGGATGTGGGAGATGGGGCTGCTGATTGCACTTTTCCTCGTGGTGGCTTTCAGGCTGCTTTTTATCGCTCCAGGGGCGGTGTACATAGTGCCCGGTTTCAGGGGGATAACCAGGCAGGAGGACGGGATAATCTCAGCCTCGGGGGCGGTTGCAAACCTGGCGGTGGGGTGCGTGTTTCTGCTGGTGGGATTTGGCTTCGGCGCGAGCATTAATGCGTGGCTGGCGCTTTTCAATATGCTCCCAGTGCCCCCGCTGGATGGAAGCAAGGTGATACGCTGGAACCCGGTGGCGTGGGCGGGAATCGCAGGGGGTGCCCTTCTCCTGCTTTTACTTGCCTGAGAGCAGGGCTTCTAAGGTGTCCAGCCTGACCCCGAGGCGGGAGAGGTGGAGGGAGTAGTAGGCTGCCTTTGCCGAGGTTACGCCAACGCTCCTTACGCCCATCTCCTCCAGGGGTGCCACCACCATGCAGGTGTCGGGTATGAGCTTTACCGTCTCTGGAACTTCGGTGTGACGCTCAACGAGCTGCTTGACCTGGGCGCTGGTGAAGACCCAGACCTCACGCTCGGGCTCATGCTCAAGCACCTGGAGGACTTCCCTGAGGCTGGCGTGGGGACATCCCAGGGCTATGAGCTCGGGGTCGTCGCAGGTGGTGAGGGTGTCGCGTGCCTCTTCAAGCTCTTCCCTGCCCACCTGCACCTTCTCCAGGTCCTGTGCAGCAGGGGTGCCGGGGGTTACGCTATGAAAGTGGAAGAGGGAGACGGAGCCCGTGGCGAGGGCTGCACCCAGAGCCTTGAGCTCTTCTGAGCCCGGGGATGCTTCAGCCCGGAAGAGGGGGACTCCTCCCATCCTGCTGACGTGGTACCCGAGGCAGGTGTAGTCAAGCTCTCCACGGAGCTCTGTGGTGACTTCAACGAGGTGGGTGGGCTGGCGGTTTTCGTCCAAGTGCAAGCCGTAGAGTGGGGTTTTGCCTGTTATGGCGGAGGCGAGTGCGGAGATTGAGCTCTCGCGGTTTGTTCTGGCTCCTATGACGGAGTTGGCGTATGCCACGCTGCTTGACTCTGCCCAGGCTATGGTCTCTCCACGGCAGGGAAGGTTGCAGGCGTAGTAGGGGGTGCAGGTGCAGGAGAGCACAACACCGAGGCTCCTGTAGGCTGCGAGAATCTCTTCCTGCCTGCGCAGAAAGCTCTCGGGTACAGGAAGCTCGCCGCTTAGAGGGGCGCCCGCAGGGTTGAGGGTGGTGAGAACTTTAACCCTGGCACCGCTGCTGGAGAACTCGGTGAGAAACTCAAGCCCCGCATCCCCTATGGTCTTGTAGGATACCCCGGAGACCTGAACGCTTGTGACGGGAATCAGCCTCTCGGCGCCGTTGACGTCTCCCAGGGTTACGAGAAGCTCCATCGCCTTCTGGGTTGCATACCCGTACTCCCCTGAGAGGGCTTTTTCCTCTTCTGCAGTCAGGTACATGTGTGTTAGGGGGTGTGGTACCGAGATGAGGAATTTATGTCGTTAGGTTTCGGGGGTTTCGGCAGAATGCCGAGGTGACGGAGTGGTAACGTGGCGGACTGCAGATCCGCTTTTCGGGGGTTCAAATCCCTCCCTCGGCTGTCCT
>WANG01000015.1 GCA_015521945.1 Candidatus Hydrothermarchaeota archaeon | reverse complement strand
CCCTATGCCTATGCTGAGCGCCTCCCAGAAGCCTATCCTTCCCCTCACCCTTCCCGCCTCCCGGGCATGCGCATACCCATGCAGGACTAAGCCACGAGGGCAAACCCTGCTGCGAAGGTGTCCCCGAGCCCCACGGTGTACCTCGGCTCCTGAGACAGGAGCGCCGGCACGAAGCACACCCCATCCCCCAGCACCCTCTTCACCCTCCTGTAAACCCCCAGGGCACCCGCATGGGGCTTCGGCGGGGTGAAGCGCTCCAGCTCCCTCAGGGTGGGGGGCACGCCGTGCACGGCTCGGTAGCAGGCGAGGAGGGTGCCGAACTGAAGCGCCGCCCTGAGCTGCTTGGGGTGGTCCTGGGGAGTAGCTAAGCAGAGCGCGTACTCGGCGGTGTGAAGCACGGGGCGCTCCACTTCCTGCGAGGCAGCTAAGAGCCCCTCCTCCAGCTCCTCTGCCCCAGTGAGCTGCCTGAGCTCAACCTCGTTGAACCCCGCAGAGTCCACCAGGGGAAGCACATGCTTGGCAAACTCCTCAAGCGCCCTCCTGCTTGAGAACTGCCCCATCTCCGTGTGCACGTAGAGGAGGGGGTTCACCTCCCTCCACTCCTCTATGAGCTTAGCAGCCTTCCGTATCCTGGAGGCGTGCCTCCCGTCAACCAGGTGAAACCCCGAGACGAAGGCTCTGGGTATGCGCTCCACGAGCTCGGAGATGCGGGCGAGGTAGTCATCGTTGAGCTCCAGCCTGAAGGCGGGAGCATCGTGGGAGGCTATGAACCTGGTGTGCTCGGGCACCCGTGTGCCGAAGTGCACGTCCCCCCTCCTGAGCTCTATGACGTAGTGCACGGGCAGCTCGGCATCCCCCTCCACCTCACGTGCCAGAAGGAGCCCCTGCTCGCAGCCCACCAGCACCTCCAGCTCTCCGAACAGCTCACCCAGCCTTCTGCTGGGCTCGGCGTGAAGGTAGCTCCTCACACCCAGCCGGGAGGCGGTGAGCGCCATCTGCCCCGCCTGCCCGCCAACGGCGGTGGCGTCGTACCCCAACTCCCGGATGAGAGCCTCAAGGGTGCGCCGGCTCACCGGCACCTCCACCTGCTCACCCGTGCGAACGCACCGCTCAAGCTCCTCCCTGAGCCCCAGCTCAATCCCATCAAGCTCCCCCTGCGCCGGGCGCTTTATCAGGTCAAGGTTGGTGTTGAAGCAGCACACCACCGAAGGTGGCAGGTAGCCCCTGGCATGCCTGAGCCCGCACCTGTAGTACCTGAGGGAAGCCACGGAAAATGAGGGAGATGTTAACAACGCAATTAGGAGATAAAGGACTTGCGGAGCTTGTTTCAGAACACGAAAGAAAACCTTTATTGTGGGTGCTGCTAAGCCGTATATCGGAACCCGTGAGGTCAGCAGGGGAGGGGTGACACTCCTACTGCCTCCTCCTCTCCCACTCTTTTTCTGAAGCAGCGAAGGGTTTATCTCTCCCCTGCTGATTACCTGTGCACGATGCACTCCAAGGGGATACTGTTTCTGAGCTATGCGGCTGCTATGATGAGCACCATATTCATACCCAACTACGCCAGCGCCCTGGGGGCGGGCAGGTTTGAGATAGGTGTTATAGGCACCTCCTACGGGGTTGCGATTCTCCTCTCCTCCTACTTGGTGGGGCGAGCCTCCGACTTCACGGGCAGGCGGGTCTTCGTGGTCGCCGGGGTTGGCATGTCAGCCGTTGCCTACCTGCTCCACATCCCTGCCCAGAGCAGCCTCTCCTTGGTGGGGGTGAGAGCCCTCGCTGGGCTGGGGATGGGCGCCCTTACCCCGCCCCTGCTCGCCAGGAGCAGAGAAACCGGGGAGCCCTTAGGCACGCTGGCATCCTTCGGCTCCTTGGGGTGGGCGGCCGGAAGCCTCCTGGCGGGCATCTTCGCCACCGGCGGTGAGAGGTACGGTGAGCTTGAGGCGTACTGGCTCGTGTTCCTCGTGTGCTTCCTGCTGATGCTCCCCGCCCTGCTCCTCGCCGTGCTCATGCCCGAGCCCGAGTTCTTCAGGGTGCGAACCCCCCTGTTTCCTGTGCATCTCCTGAAGCGCAACCTGCACATCTACCTCCCCAACCTGCTCCGGCACACCGGAGCCTTTGCGGTCTGGATAATCTTCCCCCTCTACCTTGAGCTCCTGGGCGCCAGCAAGCTGTGGATAGGGGCGATATACTTCGCCAACACCTTCTCCCAGTTCATAATAATGCGCCACCTCAACACCGGCGCCTCCCTGCTCCACCTGCGCCTCGGGCTGGGGCTGAGCATGCTGGTCTTCCTCACCTACGCCCTGGTGGGCTCCTACCATGCCATCCTGCCCGTGCAGCTCTTCCTCGCCCTCTCCTACTCCCTGCTCTACGTGGGCTCCCTCCGCTACCTCATGGAGAACAACCCCGAGGCAGCCACCAGCGTGGGCCTGCTGGGCTCCTTCACCAGCATATCCATGGTGCTGGGTCCCCTCCTGGGCGGTGCCATATCCCACGCCTACGGGTACACCGCCACCATGTACTTCGCCTCCGGAGTAACCCTCCTCGCCCTCCTCTTCCACCTCTGGTGGTCTAAACGGCACACCTGATGCTGATGCTCCTGTAGGGGCACTCCTCAATGCACGCTAAGCACATGGAGCACTCGTTCAGCCTCCTCCTGCCGCATATATCCACGTTCATCTCGCACACCTCGTTGCACCTCCCGCAGGCGGTGCACTCCTCATCCACGTGCAGCCTGAAGGCAGAGAGCTTCCCCAGGGCGCTGAAGAACCCACCCACGGGGCACAGGGAGGTGCAGAAGAGCCTGGGATAAACCACCTCCAGCACCACGAGCCCACCCAGCAGCCCGAGACCCGCGTAGGCGATGGCCCACATGGGCACGGGCAAGCCCGAGGTGGCGGCGTAGTACACCAGCACCACCGTGATGAGCAGGGTGAGGTACTTCAGCCGGTACCACCACCTGCCGTGCCACCTGCGCCTCTTGCTCAGGGGCTCAAGGAACCCGAAAATGGCGCTCAGGGGGCACAGCCACCCGCAGAACAGCCTTCCAAAGCTCATCCCTAAGAAGAGGGCGAGCAGCAGGAGGAGCTCAATCTCGGGCAGGTATATCCTCAGGAACCCGTCGGCAACACCGAAGATGTCTCCGAAGCGGTACCCGGCGACCGAGAACCCGCCCGTGACGTACATCACCGAGGTCACGAACACCGCGCTCAAAAACAGCCGCCTCAAATCCTGCAGCATGCTCCCCGCCTTTTATATTGTTAACCTTGCACCAGCGTGCAAACCCCCATAACTCACGAGTTAAAAGTAAGTGGTAACATGCTTCCAGACGTGCAGGTAAGGGCGCCGGAGATAAGGATGCCCATCTCCAGGGCTGGGGTAAGCAACGTGCGCAAGCTCCTGCGCATAAGGAGCGAGGCAGGGAAGGAGGTTATACTCTCAGCCAGCTTTGAGTGCTACGTTGACCTCCCCAGCTTCCAGAAGGGCACCCACATGTCCAGGAACTTGGAGGCTATAAACGAGGTCATAGAGGAGGTCTCCTCAAAGCCCGCCCACAGCCTTGAGGAGCTGTGCGGCAAGATCGTGCTGCGGGTGCTGGAGAGGCATGGGTACGCCAGCATGAGCGAGGTCAGGATGGAGAGCACCCTCATGATACCCAGGAGGTCGCCCGGCGGGAGGCAGGTGCAGGACTTCGTGCGCCTCTTTGCCAGTGCCCGTGCGGAGCGCGGCGGCGAGCCCAGGGTGAGAACCCGCATAGGTGCCGAGCTTCAGGGCATCATCGCCACCCCCAGGGGGGACATGGGGTGCATCCAGCGGGTTAGGGTGCGTGCCGAGGTTGAGAGCGACAGCATTGAAGGCGTAAGGATAGAGGAGCTGATAAGGGTGCTGGAGTCTGCGGTGGGGGCAAGGGCGCACTCCAGCCTCACCTCCGGGGAGGAGTCGGAGGTGCTGAAGGAGGTGTGCGCCTCACCCTCGTCACCCGTTGAGGTGGTTGAGGCGGTGCTGGGGGGCGTGGCGGGTGCCTTTCCCGAGCTTCCCGACAGTGCCGTGGTCACGGCGCGGTGCACCTCGGCGGAGCCCCTGCTGAACCTCACCACCAGCGTAGCCTCAGGGAAGAGCCTTGCCGAGCTCAGAGCCGGGTAGCCTCCTGTTGCCCGGGAGGTAGTTCCTCACCACCCCCTTCTCAGCCCTTCCGCACCCGAGGAAGTACTCCCCGTATTTGAGTATCACGTACCCCTCACCCTCACCCTCAACGTCCTCCCCCAGCATCCAGCGCACCGCCTGCTCCCTGCTCACCTCCACCACCCCCCTGGACGCCACCCTTCCCACGAGATGGCTGCCCTCCACCGACAGCCTGAAGCCGTCCCGCTCCAAGGTGCCGAAGTACAGCCCCGGGTGAGCCTCCGGGAACTCCTCGGGGCAGGCGGAGCGCACGTACCACCTGCCCCCGCCACCGCGCCTGAGCTGCACCCCGAGGGCGCTCAGCTTTACCCCGAACTGCCTCTCAATCAGCTCCGCAATCAGGGCTTCCTCACCCTCGCCACAAAGAACCCCTCGGTGTCGTTGTCCTGGGGATGAATCCTCAGACACCTTCTCACCTCGCTGGTGTAGCTTCTGCCCTCAAACTCCTCAAAGGGAGGGTGGGAGTTTATCCTCACCCTTATATCCTCCACCTCCGCGTCGGTGTGCCTCAGCAGGTGGTCCACCACCTCCTCGTTCTCCACGGGGTCAAGGGTGCAGGTGGAGTACACCATCACCCCGCCAGGCTTAAGAGCCGTGTAAGCCGCGAGAATAAGCTGCTTCTGCAGCTTTGAGAGCTTCTTAGCCCTCCTCCTGCCCCACGCCTGAAGGTAGCGGTAGCTCTTCCTCACCATCCCCGCGTTGCTGCAGGGAGCATCAAGCAGAACCCTTTCAAACCGCTCCGGGAACCCCTGAAACCGCCTGCCATCCATCTGGGTCACCCTTGCCACGAGCACGCCGCACCTCTGCAGGTTCGCCGCCAGCACCCCAAGCCTCCTGGGCTTGGGCTCGTTGGCAACCAGGCACCCCCTGTTTTCCAAGTACTGGGCTATCTGGGTGCTCTTACCCCCCGGCGAGGCGGCAACGTCCAGCACGTGCATCCCCGGCTCAACCTCCAGCGCAACTACCGGGAGCATGGAGGCAGCCTCCTGGATGAACACCACCCCAAGGGCGTGCTCGGCGGTGGTGCTCACCCTGCCCCCGCTCACCCAGAAACCCTCCCTGCACCAGGGCACTGGCTCAAGCTCAAACCTGGTGCGCAGGTTCTCCACCCCCACCTCCAGCTCCACCTTCAGGGTGTTCACACGTACGCTCTGCCTCAGCCTCCTGGCGGTGTATATGAAGAACTCGTCGCTCCCGTCTATCTTCTCGTACCTCTCCACGAACTTCCTGTTTATCTCCCTCAGCACCCTTCTGGCTTCCTCGCCCTTCATGGTCTAAAACTGCCCTGCTATCTCACCCTCGCACATGATGCGCTCGCAGTAGATGCACCGCAGCCTTATTGGCTTCCTGCTCTCCACCCTGAACCTGGGCTTCACGGGCTCAACGTGGGTTATGCAGTTGGGGTTGGCGCACCCCAGCACGCCCTCCACCATCTCCGGTATGGAGACCTTCTTCTTCTCCACCACCCTGTAGTTTCGCACGATGTTTATGGTCGCCTCCGGCGCGAGCAGGGCAATTCTGTCCACCTCCTCGCTTCTCAGCTCCCTGCCCTCCACCTTTACTATGTCCTTCACCCCCGCCTTGCGGGAGGGCACGTTCATGGCAACGGTAACCGTTGCCCCGGAGCCAGAGGGCAGGTTGAGTATCCTGAGCACGTTGAGCGCCTGCCCTGCGGTTATGTGGTCAATTACGGTGCCGTCCTTTATCTTCCTGACCCTTATGTCCTGCTCCATCGCCTACACCACCCCGAGCAGCAGGGCGAGCACAGCCATCCTCACCGGGATGCTGTTCCGCACCTGATGGAAGTACCTTGCCCTGGGGGTGTGGTCCACCTCCGGGGATATCTCGTCAACCCTGGGGAGGGGGTGGAGCACCACCAGGTTCTGCGTGGCACCCTCCAGCAGCTCCGGGGTAATCCTGTACGCCCCCTGCACCTTCCTGTACTCCTCCGGGTCCGGAAACCGCTCCTTCTGAATCCTGGTGACGTAGAGCACCTC
>WANG01000014.1 GCA_015521945.1 Candidatus Hydrothermarchaeota archaeon | reverse complement strand
CGCGGGCAGGAGCTTCTTCGCAGCAGGCGACGTAACTGGCGAGCCCATGCTGGAGACGGTGGCCGCGAGAGAGGGCATGGTCGCTGCCACGAATGCCCTTTCTCAGGAAAAGCTGGAGATGGACTACTCCCTTGTGCCTCACGCTGTGTTCACCTCGCCCGCTCTGGCTGGCGTTGGCATGACCGACGAGCAGGCGCTCGCGAGAGGCATAAGATGCAGGTGCAACACCGTTCCTCTCGCCCTCGTGCCCCGCGCACGGGCGAGCGGCGAGGCGAGGGGTGCCGTAAAGATGGTGGTGGAAGAGGGCGGGAAGATACTCGGTGTGCACGTGCTTGCCGATAGAGCCGACGACATAATCCACGAGGCGGTGATGATACTGAAGAATCGCATGAGCGTGGACGAGGTAATAGAGACGCTGCACGTGTTTCCAACGCTCAGCGAAGCCGTAAAGCTTGCCGCCCAGAGCTTCAGGCGGGATGTAACAAGGATGAGCTGCTGCGTGGAGTAAGATTTATATATGACGATATCACGATGAATTTTCATGAGCCCGGGTGAGCGTGAGAGGGAGGCGCTTGAGAGGTGCCTCAGAGACAGGGTGAGGGTGCACCTCTACTTGGATGAGGGAGAAGGCAGCAGGCAGGCAGAGGAGTTCTTCAGCGCCCTCTGCGGTGATTTTGATGCCTTGGAGCTGGTGAAGCACACTGGAGGGCAGGAGTACCTGCCGGCTGTCACCCTGGAGGGCAGGCGCAGGGGTGAGGTGGTGTACCACGGCATACCCAAGGAGCACGAGTTTGGCACCCTGGTGGAGTGGCTCTGCATCGCCTCCACGGGGGAGGTGAAGCTGAGCGAGGGCACGAGGAGAGCCTTGGAGGAGCTTGACAGTGAGGTGGAGGTGGTGCTGGTGCTCACCCCCTTCTGTCCGAGCTGCACCGGGGTGGCTAAGAACGTGGTGCGCATGGGCATGGCTTGCGAGATGCTGAGGGTCAGGATGATAGACATCTCCATGTTCCCAGAAGCTAAGGAGAGGTACCCCTCCCTCTCGGTGCCCAAGCTGTTCATAGGCACCAGGACGCTCACCGGGGCGAGGGGCGCGGATGAGGCATCCGTGCTCGCACTCATAAAGGAGGTGAGCTGAAGATGAAGATAGGTGTTGTGCTGAACTCAAACGACCCCGAGACGGCATGGAACGCTGTCAGGTTTGCCCTGACGGCTCTCCTGGACGGGCACGAGGTGAAGCTGTTCCTCATGGGTCCGGGGGTGGAGGTTGAGGACATAACCCACGAGCAGTTCAACGCCGCCGCGGTGCTGCAGGACTACCTGAACGCGGGAGGCAAGGTGCTGGTGTGCGGCAGCTGCCTTGACGCCAGGTCAAGGAGCACCGGGCTGGGCAGGAACATAATGAACGACTTAGTTGAGATGGTGGTGGAGAGCGACAGGGTGGTTACCTTCGGCTGAGCTTAATCTTTATATACCTGCTAACGCCATGGGTATGGTATGAAGTTCAGGGTAGGGCATGCCACAATCCACTACCTGAAGAAGCCCAGAGCCGAGCATGGCAGGTTCGTTCAGGGGCTGCTCGGCGTGGGTCAGGTGGGGTTGATGGCTGGAAGGCAGATAATAGACGCCCTGAACGCGGAGAAGGTGGCTGACCTGTACTCCATCCACTTCCTCTACCCCAACGTGGCTCTCCCGGGGGTGGTGTACGAGGAGGGCAACCTGGTGGACCTGCACAAGGACGAGATATACTACGCCGAGGAGCATGAGATGTTCATCCTCACGGGGGTTTATCAGGGCACCAACCCCGAAACCTACTACCACCTGGCTCATGCGATACTGGAGTTCTGCGAGTCCGCCGGGGTGGAGGAGGTGTACACCCTGGGCGGGTACGGCACCGGCACAAAGGTGGATGAGCCCAAGACCTACGGGGTTGCGGCTGATGTGGAGATGCTGGAGGTGCTGAGGAAGCACGGCATTCCCGTGCTTGAGGCGCAGAAGGGCACCCTGGGTGCCACGGGGCTGGCGGGGATACTCGTGCCCTTGGCTTCAAAGAACGGGTTCAGGAGCGTGTGCCTGCTCGCCGAGACTCACGGAACTTACCCGGACCCGAAGGCGAGCAAGTACGCTGTGAAGACGCTGGGAAAGCTGTGCGGCATGGATATACCCACCAAGGAGCTGGATGAGCAGATTGAGGCTATGGAGAGGGAGTTCGCAAAGATGGAGGAGTACGCCAAGCAGATTGCCGAGATGTACAAGCAGCAGCCCAAGGGGGATGAGAAGCTCAGCTACATAGGATAGTGAGGGAATGAGTGTTGAGGAGCTTGTGAGGGTTATCGCCAGCGAGTGCGGCAGGGATGAGGCTGAGATTTTAAGGCTGGTTGAGGACAAGCAGAGGGAGCTGGGGGGGCTTATAACCCCCGAGGGTGCCGCCCACGTGGTGGCGAATGAGCTGGGGGTGAACCTGCTCTCAACCCTCTCCCGCACCGAGGACACCGAGATTGAGAAGCTGGTGCCCGGGATGAAGAGCGTGAGCGTGGTGGGGAGAATCAGGAGGATATACGGGGTGCGGGAGTTCTCCAGGAAGGATGGCACCACCGGCAGGGTGGGCTCCATGATACTGGCGGACGCCACGGGGAGCATAAGGGTGGTCTTCTGGGGCAGGGACACGGAGAAGCTGCAGAAGCTGGAGGAGGGCATGGTGGTGCGCCTCAGGAACGCCTACACCAAGGCGGACCTGAACGGTGAGCCCGAGGTGCACGTGGGAAGCAGCACGGTGGTGGTCGCCGAGCCCCCGGATGTTGACCCCTCGGCGTTCCCGGAGGATGAGGCGGTGGAGAAGAGCATCGCGGAGCTTCAGGACGGTGAGCAGAGCGTCAACGTGCTATGCAAGGTGCTCAGGGTGTACGAGCTCCGGGAGTTCAGGCGTGAGGACGGCTCCACGGGCAGGGTGCTGAGCATGCGCGTTGGGGACACAACCGGCAGAGCGAGGCTGGTGCTGTGGGGGGAGAACGCATCCTTGGGAGCGGAGCTCTCGGAGGGGGACGTGCTCCGGGTGGTAAAGGGGTACGTGAAGCAGAGGATGGGGGAGAAGGAGCTGCACGTGGGGCGGTACGGCAAGGTCGTGCTTTGCCCGGAGGAGGCTGAGAGGCTGGCTGAGGTTAGCGAGCAGGTGGAGAGGAAGAGCATCGCCGAGCTGCAGGAGGGTGAGGAGGCGGAGGTGAGGGGTGCGATAGTGAGCATGTCGGATGAGCTCAAGGTCTTTGAGAGGGGGGATGGCAGGGGGGTGGTGGTGAATGCGGTTGTTGATGACGGTACCGGCAACATAAGGGCAGCCTTCTACGACAAGCAGGCTGAGACGCTGCTAAACATACCCTTGGAGAGGATGCTCTCGGAGGATGTGGACGCTGAGCTGGAGAAGCGTGCGGACGAGATTCTCGGGCGTGAGGTGGTGGTGAGGGGCAGGGTCAGGAGGAGCGACTTCACGGGAAGGAACGAGCTGGTGGTAACTGACATAGACCTGCACCCTGACCCTAAGCAGGAGGCTGAGATGCTGCTCAGAAAGGTGAAGGAGATGAAAGGGAGGAAAGAGTGATGGAGATTGAGGAGCTGCCGGGCGTTGGAGCTGCCACCGCGGAGAAGCTGAGGGAGGCGGGGTACAAGACGGTTGAGGCGATAGCCGTTGCCCACCCGGCTGAGCTCAAGGAGGCTGCAGGGCTGGGTGAGGGCACCGCCATAAAGGTCATCGCCGCCGCCAGGGATTCCCTGCAGATGGGCTTCATGACGGGCATGGAGGTGCTGGAGAAGCGCAAGACCATGCGCAAGATAACCACGGGAAGCTCCGCCCTTGACGGGCTTCTCGGAGGCGGTATTGAGACGCAGGCGATAACGGAGTTCTTCGGGGAGTTCGGCTCTGGAAAGACGCAGATATGCCATCAGCTTGCGGTTAACGTGCAGCTCCCCGAGGAGGAGGGCGGCCTGGGAAAGAACGCCCTGTACTTGGACACCGAGAACACCTTCCGCCCGGAGAGGATAATCCAGATGGCTGAAGCTAAGGGGCTGAAGCCCGAGGAGGCGCTGGAGAACATAGTGGTGGCGAGAGCCTACAACAGCGACCACCAGATGCTGCTGGTGGAGAAGGCTGAGGATGTGATAAGGGAGAAGAGCATAGGGCTGGTGGTGGTTGACTCCCTGACCTCCCACTTCAGGAGCGACTACACGGGCAGGGGGATGCTGTCGGACAGGCAGCAGAAGCTCAACCGGCACATGCATTCGCTGCAGAGGCTGAGCGACCTCCACAACTTGGCGGTGGTGGTAACCAACCAGGTGATGATGCGCCCAGACTTCTTCTTCGGCGACCCCACAGCCCCCATAGGCGGGCACGTGGTGGCTCACGCCTCAACCTTCAGGGTGTACCTGAGGAAGTCCAAGGGGGGCAAGAGGGTGGCGAGGCTTATAGACTCCCCCAACCTGCCCGAGGGAGAGGCTATCTTCACCGTCGTTAAGGAAGGGATTAAGGACTGAGATGAAGCTCAGGGCGGTTGCGATTGATATAGATGGCACCCTTACCGATGAGAGGCGCAGGCTGGAGCTTGAAGCCGTTGCCATGCTCAGGAGGCTTGAGTGGCTCGGGGTCAGGGTTATCCTCGCCACTGGCAACGTGCTGTGCGTTACCGACACCATAAAGACCTTCATCGGCACCTCGGGACCAGTTATATGCGAGAACGGAGGCATAATAAAGGACGAGGAGCTGGGGGTGGTCAGGTACCTGGGGGATATTCCCGAGGTGAGGCGAGCCTTCAACCACCTGCTTGCCCGCAGGGAGGTCAGGCTGGTGCCCTACTCGGAGCTCAGGAAGACGGAGGTGGCGGTGCTCAGGG
>WANG01000013.1 GCA_015521945.1 Candidatus Hydrothermarchaeota archaeon | reverse complement strand
GGTACTACCCCAGCAGGCACGGGAGCCGGTGCAGGGGCGGGGTCAGGTACTCCTCGGTGTCCATCGCCGAGTCCTTCGGCTTCCTGCGGGAGAGGTACCCAGAGTACCTGTTCAGGCACCCCTGCAGGGAGATGCAGGCGGTGCCCCTGGAGAGGGTGGGGGAGCACCTCCTGCCGGAGCGCAGGCTGGAGGAGATTGCCGTTAGCCCGGGGGATGAGTTTGAGAGGCAGGTGGGGGAGCTTGCGGAGCTCCTGAGCCTGGAGGTGCCCCTGAGGTGTCTGGGGATAACGGGCTCGGGGCTGGTGGGGCTGCACCGCCCATCCTCGGACGCTGACTTGGTGGTGTACGGGAGGAGGTGGTTTGAGAGGCTGCGCCGCATGCTGGGGGAGTGCTTCACGGAGGGCGGGGAGCTTGAGCCCCCGAGCATGGAGCAGTGGCGCAGGTGCTACGAGAAGCGGCTTCCGGGGAGGGAGCTGAGCTTTGCCGAGTTCCTGTGGCACGAGCGCAGGAAGCTGAACCGGCTGAGCTTCAGGGGCAGGATGGTGGACCTGCTGCTGGTGAGGCGGGCTAAGGAGAGGTGGCGAGCCGAGCCCTGCAGGCAGCTGGGGAGGAGGCGTATCAGAGCTGTGGTGGTGGAGGATGGGCTGAGCTTTGATGTGCCCGCCAGGTATGTGGTGGAGCACGAGCTGGTAGAGGAGGTGGTGAGCTACACCCACACCTACACCGGGCAGGCTGTCAGGGGGGAGGTGATTGAAGCCTGCGGGATGCTTGAGGAGGTGGGGAGCAGGGTGAGGCTGGTGGTGGGCACCACCAGGGAGGCTGTGGGGGAGTACATAAGGGTGCTCAGGAACGCTCCTCCAGAAGCCTGAGCAGGTTTGAGAGCCACACGGGGTGAGCTGGCCACGCGGGTGCCGTAACCAAGTTGCGGTCCACGCAGGCGCCGTCCACGGGGGTGCTCACCCACTCTGCGCCCGCAGCCCTGACCTCCGGCTCCAGCGCGGGATAGGCGGTGCACCTCCTGCCCTTCAGCACACCCGCGGCGGTGAGCACCTGTATGCCGTGGCATATCGCCGCTATGGGCTTGCCAGCCTCGGCGAAGTGCCTCACCATCTCAAGCACCCTGGGGTTGAGGCGGATGTACTCGGGGGCTCTCCCCCCGGGTATGACCAAGGCGTCGTACTCCTCGGGAGACACCTCGTCAAAGGTGGCGTTCAGCCTGAAGTTGTGCCCCCGCTTCTCGCTGTAGGTCTGCTCGCCCTCAAAGTCGTGAACCGCCGTTGCAACCGTGTCGCCTGCCTTCTTCTCGGGACAGACCGCATGAACCTCGTACCCCGCCATCTGGAGCGCCTGGAAGGGCACCATGGCTTCGTAGTCCTCCACATAGTCCCCGACGAGCATGAGTATCTTTCCCTTCTTCACGGCAACCACCCCGGGAAAAGCTCGGGGGGAGGGCATAAAAAGGTTTGCCCCCCTGCGTGTGCATGCTACAACAAAACCGAACAATGTTAGGGTAGCAAGCTGTGTTAACCCCCGCACACATGGAGGTACCGTGGAGTTGAGCGATGCTGACGTTGCAGTAATCGGCGCAGGTGTTGCCGGTCTCGCTTCTGCATACACCCTTGCAAAGGCTGGTAAGAGCGTCGTTGTGGTTGAGAAGGACGATGTGGTGGGGGGGCTTTCAAAGACGGTAGTCCACAATGGGTTCAGGTTTGACCTGGGGGGGCACAGGTTCTTCACCAAGAACGAGGAGATTGAGGAGCTGGTGCGCGGGCTTCTGAAGGATGAGCTTGCCCCCACGCCGCGCAGCAGCAAGATATTCATGCGGGGCAAGTACTTTGACTACCCCCTGCGCCCCATGAACGCCCTCTTCGGGCTCGGTGTTGGGGAGAGCGCAAAGATAATCCTGGACTACCTGAAGCAGAAGGTGACACCTCAGAGGGAAATCGTGTCCCTTGAGGACTGGGTGGTTGCCAACTTCGGAAGGGAGCTTTTCAAGATATTCTTCAAGGAGTACAGTGAGAAGGTCTGGGGGATACCGTGCAACGAGGTAAGCGCCGAGTGGGTGGCGCAGCGGATAAGGGGGCTTTCCCTGAGCGTTGCCCTGAGGGATGCCTTGGTGAAGCTGAACCACAAGGAGCCACCAACCCTCATCAAGCGCTTCCTCTATCCGAAGAAGGGTATAGGCAGGCTCTCCGAGCGGTTTGTGGAGGAGATTCAGCCGAATCCCGTGCACCTCGGGTGGAGGGTGCACAGGGTGGAGCACGGGGATGGCAGGGTAAGGAGGCTGGTGGCGGAGAGGGATGGGAAGGAGATGGTGATTGAGGCTGATAACTTCATCTCCAGCGCGCCCCTCCCCCTGCTGGTGAAGATGCTCTCCCCAGAGGCGCCCGAGGAGGTTATAAGGGCGGCTGACTCCCTTGAGTTCAGGGCTACGGTGATAGTGGCGGTCATGGTCAACCGCCCCAGGGTGACCAACCTGAGCTGGATATACATCCCGGAGAAGAAGATTCCCTTCGGCAGGATACACGAGCCCAACAACTGGAGCCCCGAGATGTCGCCTCCAGGTAAGTCCTCCCTGGTGGTGGAGTACTTCTGCTTTGAGGGGGAGAAGTACTGGAACATGGAGGATGCGGAGCTGGCGCAGGTTACCGCCCAGTACTTGGAGGAGCTGGGGTTCATAAGGCAGGATGAGGTGATTGACCACTGCGTGGTCAGGGTGGCGCGTGCCTACCCGCTGCTCCGCATAGGGTACAGGGAGCACTACAATAAAATAATTGAGTACCTGAAGGGCTTTGAGAACCTGCAGGTGGTCGGTAGGACAGGGATGTTCAGGTACCACAACATTGACCATGCCATTGAGACGGGGGTGAAGGCTGCTAAGAACCTGCTGGGCGAGAAGCATGATGTTTTCGCGGTTAATGTTGCCTCAAAGTATCTTGAGGAGAAGAACTGAGCGATGATGAGATAAGAGCCATCTGAGATGGTGATGAGAAGCCAGACTCTGAGCTACCTCTTCCTCATCTTTGCTATGAAGAACCCCTGGGTGCGGTGCTCCCAGGGGTAGAACCGCCTTGCCCTTCTGAGCACGGGCTCAAGGTGTATGCCGTAGGGGGAGGTAATGCCGGGGGAGCCGTGCCTGAGCTTCAGCATCTTTGCTCTGCTCTCCTGCAGGAAGCGGTGGAGCAGGAGCTCGTTCTCCTCGGGCAGGTAGCTGCAGGTGGAGTAGACCATGGTTCCCCCCTTCCTGAGCACGGCGTAGGCGGAGCGCAGGAGCTCAAGCTGCAGGGGGTTGAGGCGCTTTATGTCCTCCTCCGTCTTCTGGAGGGCTTCGGGGTTCCTGTGCGCGGTGCCCGTGCCGGTGCAGGGGGCGTCAAGCAGCACCCTGTCAAACTTCATGCCGAGGGTCTCAGCCAGCCTGGCGTCCATGTGGAGCACTAAGGTGTTCTGTACGCCCATCCTGTTGAGGTTCGCACGCAGCGCCTTCAGCCTGCTCTTCTTAACCTCAAGGGCGACGATGCACCCCGTGTTGTGCATGAGCTGGGCTATGTAGGTGGTCTTGCCGCCTGGAGATGCGGCGCAGTCCAGCACCAGCTCGCCCCTGCGGGGCTCTAAGGCTTCGCAGGCGTACGCCGAGGCGGGGTCCTGGAGGTAGTAGTAGCCGAGCAGGTACTCGGGGGTGGCACCGGGGGAGAAGGGTGCCTTTACCACCCTGTAGCTGCACCTCACCCAGGGCACTGGCTCCAGCTCAAAGCCGCGCTCCTCCAGCCTCTCCACCAGCTCCCCCCGGGAGATGCGGAGCTCGTTGACCCTGAGGCTCTGGGGGAGGGGGCGGGTTAGCTCCTCCACGCTTTTCTCAGGGAAGAGCATGGCATACCTGTCCCGCAGGTAGGGGGTGAGCTCTGGCATGGGTGTGTCTCGCCGTGCGCGGGGATATAGGTTTTGCAGGTTGTGCCTGGGTTCTCCTTTACCAGGGTTGCGTGGCTCTGAGAGCCCTGCAGGTGGTGCGGGTTCTTCTTTGCTCCGGGTGGGCGTGGAGCACCCACGGAGGTGCCTATGATTCCCTGCTATGGGAGAGATGGTGTGGGTTAGCTCAGCGGGCTGCCCTTCTCCGCAGCAGGTAGCCCACCCAGGGCAAAAGCGCACTCAGCGCCGCATACCCCTGAAACTCGGGCATCCCCATGGGGCTCGTTAGAGGCAGGTAGTCGGTGTTGTTCGCATCTATCGCGTAGGGAGCATCGCAGATTCCATCGCCGTCAGCATCGCCACAGGTGTCGCTGTACCCGTTTCCAGAGGGTGAGCCCCAGTAGTTTCCACCTATGTAGGAGCCGCCCGCTATGTTGGTGCCAGCCTGCTTTGTGGTGTTCCAGTAGCTGATGCCGCTCACCACAATGGTGTTGTTCGTGGTGTTGAAGAGGTTGTTGTAGATAAGGTTCCCGCTGGAAGAGACAAGCACGGCTCCGTCTCCCCTGTCCCCGCTTATGGTATTTCCCGCCAGGGTATTGTCGCTGGCGTACCAGAGTTCCACCCCCTCTCTGTTCCAGCTTATGGTGTTGTTGGATATGGTGTTGCTGCTGGAGTACTCAAGCCGAACCCCTGCCCGGTTCCAGGTTATGGCGTTGTCAGAGAGAGTATTTGCACCGGAAGAGACGAGCCTGACCCCAGCCCAGTTCCAGGTTATGGCGTTCCCTGAGATGGTGTTGTCGCTGGAGTGCCACACCCATACTCCCGCCCTGTTCCAGCTTATGTTGTTACCGGAGAGGGTGTTGCCGCTGGAGAGGTTAAGCACAACACCACGCACATTCCCGCTTATGTTGCTGTCAGATATGGTGTTGTTGCTGGAGTGCTCAATCCGAACCCCATCTTCATCGCTCCCGCTTATGCTGCTGTCGGATACGCTGTTACCGCTGGAATAGTAAAGCACAACCCCGAATTTATTGTTCCTTATGGTGTTTCCTGAAATGGTGTTGCCACTGGAAGAGTCAAGCACCACACCACCGCTTACACTCAGGCTCCCTGCTTTCAGTCCGTTCCCGCTTATGGTGTTGCCCACCACTGTGTTACCGATGGAGGAGTAAAGCGCTACTCCCCTCCGCATGTTTTCGCTTATGGTGTTGCCAGATATCCTGTTACCGCTGGAAGATACAAGCCGAACTCCCTCCCAGATGTTTCCGCCTATGGTGTTGCCCTCTACCACCGAGTAGCTTACGTTTCGGAAGTAAATGCCAACATCGGTGTTGCTCAGGTTCAGGTTCCTTACGGTGATGTTCTCGGAGTTCAGGGCTATAACCTGACCAGCATCACCGACCACAACATTCCTGCGGTTCTCAAGGTAAACGAGAGGCATGCTGTTCACCGTGTTGTTGGCAACGGCGTTGCCGTAGCTGTCCTTTACCATCAACCCGTTGTTGATGAAGGTGTTGCCCTCTACGGTGTTACCGCTGGAAGACACGAGCTCAACTCCTCCCAGCCAGTTCCCGCTTATGATGTTGCCAGACATCCTGTTGCCTGTGGAGGAGACAAGCATAACCCCGTCCCGCCTGCTCCTGGTTATGGTGGTGCCCTCTATAACCGAGGAGGTGACGTTCCGGAAGTGGATGCCAGTCCAGAACTCCTGAACGC
>WANG01000012.1 GCA_015521945.1 Candidatus Hydrothermarchaeota archaeon | reverse complement strand
AGCTCAGCACCCGTTCCCGCACCTTCTGCCGAACTCCTCCCGCAGCACCATTATCGCAGCCTGCGGGGGTATAACCCCTATCTCGGTTATTATCAGGTCTATGTACTCCGCAGGGGTGACGTCAAAGGCGGGGTTTCTTATTCTGACCCCCCTGAACTCCTCCGGGTTGACTATCTCCTCGGGGGGTCTCTCCTCAATCTCAACCAGAGCCCCTATGACCGTGCCTGGGTGGAACTTGTAGGTCTCGGCTGCCACCATGAACACCACCCTTGCCTCGTGGGCGGCGAGGGCTATCTGGGAGGTGCCTATCTTGTTCACCACCGCCCCGTTGGCGGCTATGCTGTCCGCCCCCACCACCACCTTGTCCACGTCCTTCATGAAGGTCCTCACCGCCGAGTCCACTATGAGGGTCACGTCTATGCCCTGCTCTGCCAGGTACCTGGAGGTGATGTACCCCTGGCACCTGGGCCTTGACTCGGTGGCTATGACCTCAATGTCCTTGCCCTGCCGGTGAGCCTCGGTTATCACCGAGAGCGCCGCCCTGGAGTTGCAGTGGGTCATCACCACGTCCCCGCTGCTTATCCTGCGCGCCCCTATCCTGCCTATCTCGGCGATTGCCTGCTCGGACCTGCGCACGAACTCGTCGGCAGCTCTAACCACAGCCTCCCTGAGCTCCTCCACGCTTCCCGCCTCCGAGGCTCGCATGAGCACGTGGCTCACGGCGTTGGGCAGGCTCACCGCGGTGGGGCGGGAGCTCAGCAGGAGCTGCGCCGCCCGCTCAAGCTTCTTCCTGAAGTCCTCCAGCTCCCTGCCCCTGTAGTCAAGGGCGAACTCCTTCAGGGCGAGAGCCGCGCTCTGGGCTATCTTGGCAGCGCCTCTAATCTCCATGCTCTCTATCTTCCTTGCGACCTCCTCCACCTTGCCGAACTCCATCCAATCACCTCATACTATGCACTCCCTTGCGGGGCATCCGCCCGAGAACTCGGGGTGGGCGCTCAGGTGCTCCCCCCTGTACAGCACCTGCCTGCTCCTGCTCCCGTAGCGGTACACGGTTATGCCTTTGCACCTGAGCTCATAGGCGAGCATAAAGGCTCTGCGCACCTCCTCTATACCTGCGTCCTGGGGCAGGTTTATGGTCTTGCTCACGGCGTTGTCCACGTGCTTCTGAAAAGCCGCCTGCATGCGCACGTGCCACTCGGGGGCGATGTCAAGGGCGGTTACGAAGAGCTCCTGCACCTCCCGGGGCACGCCTCTGACCCCCTGCACCGAGCCGCTCCTCGCTATCCTCCGCATCAGGGCAGGGGAGTAGAAGCCCATCTCCCTGGCGGTTCTCTCAAACAGGGGGTTGACCTCAAGCAGCCTTTCACCCTCCAGCACCTCACGCACGAAGGCGACTGCAAACAGGGGCTCTATCCCGGAGCTCGTGCCCGCGATTATGCTTATCGTACCTGTAGGCGCTATCGTCGTTACCGTGGCGTTGCGCATCGCCTCGCCTGCGTAGATGCTCTTGTCTATGTTGGGAAAGGAGCCCCTCTGCTCCGCAAGCTCCTTTGAAGCCTGCTTTGCCTCCCGCTGGATGAACCCCATGAGCCTCTCCGCAAACCCCACCGCCTCCCTGGTGTCGTAGCGCAGCCCAAGCTTTATCAGCATCTCCGCGAAGCCCATCACACCCAGACCAACCTTGCGGTTGCCTTTTGTCATGCGCTCTATCGCTTTTAGAGGGTAGCGGTTCGCATCTATAACGTTATCCAGGAAGTGCACCCCTAAGCGCACCGCCTCGCGAAGACGCTCCCAGTCAACCTCGCCCTTCCTCACAAAATGCGAGAGGTTCACCGAGCCCAGGTTGCAGGACTCGTAGGGCAAAAGAGGCACCTCGCCGCAGTTGTGCACCACTATCCCGTTGGCTATGAAGGAGTGGTAGCAGGGCTCTGTCAGGTCATAAACCTCCTCCTCGCCCTCCTCCACGACCTCCTCAACCTCGTCCACAAAGGCATCCCGGTAGAAGGCACCCCGCCTGTTTGGCAGCCTTGCCATGAAAACCTCCCTCTTCCTGCCAGGCAGGAAGCCCACCTCGCCTGCGAACCTCCCTAAGCTGGCTCTGGTTATCACGAGCTCATAGTAGTGCTCCGCCCTGCTCTCGTAGCGCTTTTCTGCACCATTGCTGGTGGTATATAAGAAGGGCTTTGTCCTGCTGTACCTGCGCCTGTACCTCTTGCACTTTATCCCGAAGCTCAGCAGCAGG
Source organism: Candidatus Hydrothermarchaeota archaeon (assembly GCA_015521945.1). Classification (GTDB taxonomy): domain Archaea; phylum Hydrothermarchaeota; class Hydrothermarchaeia; order Hydrothermarchaeales; family BMS3B; genus JAADFH01. The sequence continues at coordinate 1,250 of WANG01000012.1, read as the reverse complement.
AGCTGAACCTGCTTAGCAAGCTTCTCCGAGGCGGTGGTCAGCCTTACCTGGCCGCGGTTCTTTCCCGTGCCTATGGTGCCGTCGGCCGTGAACAGCGCCTGAAGGAAGCCTGCAACCGCCTCTCTGGGTGCGGTGAAGAGCGCAGAAGGAACCTCCTTCTCCAGGCTCTTTGCCCTCTTAACCCCGAGCTTTGCGAAGAACTCCACCATGCCCTTAGCATGGTACTGCAGGCGCCTCACATCTCCGTACTCTGCAGCCCTGACTTCGCAGGCGTTCCAGCGGTTGAGTATCCCGGCGAAGTAGGGCAGAAGCTCTGCCTCATCCTTCCCGAAGTAGAATATCGCCTTCTCCTCTGTTAGAGCGCCGTCGCCGATGAGCCAGCCCAGCACCTGCCCCAGCTCCTGTGACCATTTAGAAGGCAGGCGCAGCCTCCTTTGCGTCGTCAGGCGGTTGAGCTTTTCCACATCAAAGGGAAGCTCGTGGCTCCTGTTGAACACACCAGCGCTCTGAATCAGCACCTCGTCGCCCTTTTTCAGCTCCCTCACCCTCCTCCAGCCCTGAGGTGTGAGAACCGGGTGCTCTGCGGTGGCGCGAAGCTCGTAGCCAGAGCGGGTGCGCACCCTGTAAACCCTGCGTACACCCGTCTTGAAGATTCTCCTGGCGGGCTTAAGCTCTGCTCTGCCGCCGTTGAGGCGCGGGTCAACGAGCACCTCCCGCCTCCTCCCGACGATCTCTGCAATCCTCTCAAGCCCCCGTGAGGTTGCAACCAGCGTATCGCCGGTCACGCACGGGTTTGTGCTCTCAATCTCCCCCAGCTCAGGCGTTGGGTTGTGGCGGTTCACCTCGTCCAGGAACACCATACCCGGGTCTCCCGTCTGCCAGGCTGCTCTGGCTGCGGCGTTGAACACCTCCCTGGCGCTCGCATGGGCGACCACTTCGCCGTTCCTGGGGTTCACCAGCGGGTACTCCTCATCCCTCCTGACAGCCTCCATGAAGGCGTCGGTAGCGCCCACGCTCAGGTTGAAGTTCTCAAGCACCCCCTCCCGCTGCTTGGCGGTGATGAACTCCATTATATCTGGGTGGTCAACCCGCAGGATGCCCATGTTGGCGCCCCTGCGCCTGCCCCCCTGCTTTATCACCTCCGTTGCCACGTCAAACACCCGTATGAAGGACACGGGTCCAGAGGCTGCGCCCATGGTGGAGCGCACGATGTCCCCGCGGGGGCGGAGCTTGGAGAAGCTGAACCCCGT
>WANG01000011.1 GCA_015521945.1 Candidatus Hydrothermarchaeota archaeon | reverse complement strand
TTTATTCCCCAGAAGACCTGGACACCGACGGCGACGGCAGCGCCGACATCAAAGAGAGCACCCTCACCCTGTGGCGCTACTGCTCTGCGGAGGACAGGTGGATGGAGCTCCGCCACGGCACCAACTACACCATAACCTGCGGTGGCGAGGTGATAACCGTCTTCGCCAGCGGGGTAAACACCTCCGAGCGCTACGTTTACGCCAGCCTGAGCAGGCTCAGCGTCTTCGGCATCGCAGGCGCTCTTTCCTCTCCGCCACCTGCGCCACCCGCAGCCTCGGCGCCAGCCGCTGGAGGAGGAGGCGCCGCCTACACCCCCGAGGCGGTGCTGCTGGCGAACTCCATAGACCTGGCGCTTGCAGGTGACTTAGTGGAGTACCTCAGGGAGCTCGGGATACGCCTCCATGTGGTCAACGCCACCAGCTTCAGCGCCTACTCCAAGAAGCGCTACGTAATCATCCTGGGCGGGCATGAGGCTTACGAGGGAGTTGGGGAGATAGTCGCCAACCTCACAGCGCCAGAGGAGAGGGAGCGCATCCTTGCAGGTAGGGCGAGGCTGGAGAAGGTCTCTGCCTTCGCACCGGAGCAGAGGGTGTTCATCCTCGCCGGAAAGGACAGGTACGAGACCGCCAACGCCTGGAGAGAGAACTACGTGGACATCGCCGAGATTATAAGGTACGGGCGGTAGGGGGAAATTTTTTAAGCACCGCTGGCGTGAAGGAGTTAGAGGTGGTCAGAGTGATGATGCGCATTGAAGCCATAGTTAGAAGAGAGAAGAAGTGGGAGGTTGCGGAGGCGCTTATGCGTGCTGGCATACCCTACACCATATTTGACGTTGAGGGCATAGGCGGGCAGCTCGGCATAACAGAGGTCTCGGGGAGGATGTTCCAGTATCCCTTCCACGAGAAGTGCGCCTTCATAATCGTCGTACCCGAGGAGCAGGTTGACCGGGTTTGTGAGGTTATAAAGAAGTCGGCATACACGGGCAGACCCGGAGATGGTAGGATATTCGTGTCCGAGGTGAAGAGGGACATCAGGATAAGGGAGGGTGATGATTCAGGAGACTGAGGAGGAGGTCCTCTGCGTAAGGGTGCCCCTCAGGGAAACAGAGCGGGTGAGGCGCAAGCTCGCGGCTGAGGGGCTTCTTCTGCCCGGCAGAATCCTGCGGGAGGGGGGGCATGCGCTCATACCCGTGAGGGAGAGGGTTGAGGGGTACCCCACCGTGAAGGCGAGGGTGAAGCTCAGGAGGAGGCTCACCCTCAAGGAGGTGCTCAGGGGCAGGCTCACCGATGAAGAGCTTGAGCAGGTGAAGCGCAGCTTTGACATTGTTGGGGACATCGCGGTGGTGCAAATCCCCCCGGAGCTTGAGCACCGCAGGCATGAAATCGGAAGGGCGCTGCTTGAGGTGCAGCCCGGGATAAGGGTGGTGCTGCGCAAGCTTGGAGGTGTGGAGGGCGAGCTCAGGCTGAGGAAGCTTGAGCACCTCGCCGGGGAGAGGCGCACCTGGACGGTGCACAGGGAGCACGGGGTTGAGCTCTGGGTTGACCTCGCAAAGGTGTACTTCTCCCCGCGCCTTGCCTACGAGCGCCACAGGGTGATGCAGCAGGTTGCCCACGGGGAGGAGGTGGTTGACATGTTCGCGGGCGCCGGTGGCTTTGCGCTGCTTATCGCAAAGTACAGGAGGGCAAGGGTGCTCGCCATTGACCTGAACGAGAGCGCCGTTGAGTGCATGAGGAGGAGCATCAGCATGAACCGGCTGCTGGGGGAGGTGGTGCCAGTGCACGGAGATGCGAGGGAGGTAACCCCCGAGGGGGTGGCTGACAGGGTGATAATGAACCTGCCCATGGGCAGCGACGCCTTCCTTGAGACCGCCTTCAGGGCTGTGAGGAGCAGGGGGGTGGTGCACTACTACACCGCCGCCCCCGAGGGTGGTGCCGGGGAAAAGATGAGGGTGGTGGAGGAGGCTGCGGAGAGCGCGGGGGTTGAGGTGGAGCCCTTGGGGGTGCGGAGGGTGCGGACCTACTCCCCCGGCACAGCCCACTACGTCATGGACCTCCTGGTGCGTGCGTGAGCCTGCGGGTGAGCAGGAGCACGTCACGCCGGTAGAGGATGCCGAGCAGCACCAGGCCAATGGCGTCCGTACCTATGCCGAAGAAGCTGCTGAAGTAGTGCCCCAGCACCGTGTAGTCGCTGGTGTCGGGGTAGGTGTAGCTCAGGAGGGGGAAGAGCCAGGGCACGAAGGCGTGGGAGTCCTCCACCAGGTGAGCCACTATGCCCATCCCGAGGGCGGCACCTGCTCTTACCCCCGCGTACCTTGCAACCACCGAGGCTGCAAGCACGGCGAAGCTCAGGTTGTGGGCGAAGAGCCTGCCGGGACCGTAGTCCAGAAAGAAGAAGATGGGCTTGTCAATCATGTCAGGGAGCAGCACGCCAGCCACGGCTAAGGCGGGGCTGAGCCCGAGCATCCTCGCCGCCACCAGGGTGAAAGCCACGTGTCCCAGGGGGTACATGGGATTATACTCCTGCAGGGAGGCTTAAATACGTGCCGCTCGCCGTATCAGAAGAGGCGGCGCTGAAGCCACAGGGACACGCTGACCAGGCTTATCAGCACGGGCACCTCCACTAAGGGACCCACCACCGTGGCGAGCGCCGCTCCCGAGTTTATTCCGAACACCCCCACCGCAACCGCTATGGCAAGCTCAAAGTTGTTGCTGGCTGCCGTGAAGGAGAGAGCGGCGGTCTTCGGGTAGCCAGCGCCCATCCTCCACCCCAGGTAGAAGGTGATGAGGAACATCAGGATGAAGTAGAGCACTAAGGGAAGGGCTATGCGTGCCACATCCACGGGGAGGCGGAGTATCAGCTCCCCCTGAAGGCTGAACATCACGAAGATGGTGAACAGCAGGGCAGCCAGGGTGAGGGGGCTTATTCTGGGAAGGAAGCGCTCGTTGTACCACCTCTCACCCCTGCGCCCTATGAGCACCTTCCTGCTCACCATGCCTGCGAGGAAGGGCACCCCTAAGTAGAGGAGAACGCTCCCGGCAATCTGCTGCATGCCCACCTCCACCACCCTGCCCTGAAGCCCTATGAGGGGCGGTAGGAGGGTGATGAAAATCCAGGCATAGAGGCTGTAGAAGAGCACCTGAAAGAGGCTGTTGAGAGCCACCAGACCGGCGGCGTACTCCGTGTCCCCCCTGGCGAGCTCGTTCCATACTATTACCATGGCGATGCACCTGGCGATGCCTATCAAGGCGAGACCAACCAGGTACTCGGGATACTCGCTGAGGAAGCTCACCGCCAGGATGAACATCACCAAGGGTCCGAGTACCCAGTTCTGCACCAGGGAGAGCCCGAGAATCCGTGTGTCCCTGAAAACCCTGCCGAGCTTTTCGTACCTCACCTTGGCTAAGGGCGGGTACATCATCAGAATCAACCCCAGGGCGATGGGTATGCTGGTGGTGCCCACCTGGAAGCGGCTTATCACCTGCTCAACCTGGAAGAGGCTGCCAGCCAGCACTCCAGCGAGCATGGCTGCGAATATCCACAGGGTGAGGTAGCGGTCAAGGATGGAGAGCTTTTCCTGCATCCTCACGGCGCTTCCCCCGTTCTGCGGCAGCTTTCTGCCCGCGGAGCTCCTGCAGGAGCTTCGCCCATGAAACCCCTACCGGTCATGTGAAGCGCATTTCATGTGAAGGTATTTAAATGTTTCCTGTGCAGTTACCTCATGGACGCCTGCCCTGCGGGAGATGCCACGCTTGACGAGAGGGAGGTGGAGGAGCTGCTGAAGCTCTTCCGCCTGCTCGCAAACCCCACCAGGCTGAAGATTGCCCTGCTGATAAGGGACAGGGAGCGGTGCGTCTGCGAGCTTGAGAGGGCTCTGGGAATAGACCAGACGCTTATCTCCCACCACCTGAGGAGCTTCAAGGAGCTCGGTGCAGTGGAGGAGCGCAGGGACTGGAAGTGGCGCTACTACCGCCTCAGGGATGATAGGCTGAAGAGGCTGCTCACCCTGCTCGCCCGGCAAGAGTTTAAATAAAAGAGGTTAGGGTTGGGAGTGCTGGCATGAGGCTCGCTGAGGCCGGTGAGCGCAGGGTGATTGAGCTGGTGCTGGAGAGGCTTGCCGGGAGCCTGGGTGAGCTTGCAGGTGAGGACGACTGCGCGGTGGTTGAGGCGGGTGGGGTAAGGCTGCTGGTGAGCTGCGACACCGTGCTGGAGGGGGTGCACGTCCCCGAGGAGATGAGCCCTGAGCAGGTGGGGTGGTACGGGGTGAGCGCGTGCCTGAGCGATATAGCCGCGATGGGGGGTGAGCCTCTCGGGGTGTGCGTGAGCATGGGGTTTCCGGCTGAGGCGGAGCTTGAGCTTGTACAGAGGATTGCCGACGGAATCAGGCGGGGGCTGGGGTACTACGGCATAAGGATGCTGGGCGGGGATACCCAGCGCTCACCTGTGCTTATGCTGGGGTTCACCGCCATAGGGGTTGCGGGTGAGAGGGTGATGAGGCGCGGGGGTGCGTCCCCGGGGGAGGTGATATGCGTTACCGGCACCTTGGGAGAGGCGCCCGCGGGCTTCCTGTGCCTGACGGAGGGGGTTGAGCATCCCCGCAGGGAGGAGCTGGTGAGGCGAGCCTTGGAGCCTGTTGCCAGGGTGAGGGAGGGGAGGGTGATAGCTGGATACGCCTCAGCCTGCATGGACGTGAGCGATAGCCTCAGCGTGTGCCTGCACGAGATCGCAGAGAGGAGCGGGGCTGGCTTTGAGGTGCACCTTGAGCGCATTCCTGCGGGAGCGGGGGTTGAGGAGGTGGCGGAGCTGGCTGGAGCGGAGCCGGAGGAGCTCCTCCTGCACATGGGCGGTGACTTTGAGCTGGTTTTCACCCTTGAGGAGCGCCTGCTCGGGGCTCTGCGGGAGGAGCTCTCTAAGGTGGGGTGCGGGGTGACGCCCATCGGCAGGGTGGTGGAGGAGGGGCGGTGGCTGGTGCGCGGGGGCACTAAGGAGGTGCTGGAGCGCCGCGGGTATGATGCCTTCAGGGGGTACCTGAGGTGATATTCGGGAACGCTAAGATAATAGCGGGGGAGGAGTTTGAGGTGGTCAGGGGGTACGTGGTGGTGGAGGACGGCAGAATAGCCGAGGTGGGGGAGGGCAGCCCTGGAAGAGCCTACACCGACCTCAAGGGGGGTATAATATGCCCGAGCTTCACCAACGCCCACACCCACGTGGGGGATGCGTGGGCTCAGGATGCGGGAGCGTACCTGAGCCTGAAGGAGAGGGTTGGAGCGGGGGGGCTGAAGTTCAGGCTGCTGGAGCGGGAGGAGGAGGTGG
>WANG01000010.1 GCA_015521945.1 Candidatus Hydrothermarchaeota archaeon | reverse complement strand
CACCACGGGTGCGCCCCTGCCGGAGGGTGCGGATGCGGTGGTGATGCTGGAGCACGTGAACGAGCTGGGGGAGGAGATTGAGGTTGTAAAGCCCGTGCCCCCAGGCAAGAACGTCTCCCTCAGGGGGGAGGACTACAGGAAGGGGGAGGTGCTCATACCCGAGGGCACCAGGATAGGGGCGAGGGAGCTTGCGGTTATCTCCTCCCTGGGCATGGACAGGGTAAAGGTGCGCGCACCTCCCAGGGTGGGCATAGTTACCACCGGGGATGAGGTGGCTGAGCCGGGAGAGCCCCTGGGGGAGGGGATGGTGTACGATGCGAGCAGCCACGCCCTTGCGCACCTGTGCAGGGAGGAGGGCGCCGAGGCGCACCGCCTGGGAAGGGCTGAGGATAGCAGGCGAGCTCTGCGGGAGGTGCTCGCAAGGGGTGCGGAGATGGACGTGCTGCTCATAACGGGTGCGAGCTCCGTGGGGGAGCACGACCTGGTGCCGGAGGTGGTGCGGGAGCTGGGCAGCATACGGGTGCACGGCGTTGCGATGCGCCCTGGAGAGCCCACGGGCTTCGGAAGGGTGGGAAGGGCGCTGGTGTTCATGCTCCCAGGCTACCCGGTGGCTACCCTCTTCGGGTTTGAGGCTTTCGTCAGGCCCGCTCTGCAGCTCATGCAGGGTGCACAGCCCAGGTGCCCCTATCCGGTGGTTGAGGCGGTACTGGTGAGGAAGATAGCCTCCGAGCTCGGGCGGAGGGACTTCGTCAGGGTGAGGCTGAGGGAGGGGGAGGAGGGGTACGAGGCGGAGCCCGTGCGGGTCTCTGGCTCTGGAATCCTGAGCTCAATGCTCAGAGCCCACGGCTTCACTGTTGTGCCCGAGAACACCGAGGGGGTGGAGAAGGGGGAGCGCATTCCGGTCAGGCTCTTCACCCCGCCCCATGGGGGATGCTGCGGGTGAGAGCAAAGGTAAAATAGGGGCGGGTACTATTCTGTGGTGAGGTGGTTGGATGGAGCACATATTCAGGGCGTATGACGTTCGGGGCATCATGAACAGGGAGATAACCGCTGACATCGCCGCGAAGATTGGAAGAGCCTTCGGAACCTACCTGAGGGGAGCGGGAAGGGTGGTGATTGGAAGGGACCCCAGGGTTACTTCCCTCATGTTTGAGCAGGCTTTCGTGGCAGGTCTGTGCTCAACGGGTGTGGAGGTGCACTTGGCCGGGATGCTCCCCATACCCGTGCTGAACTTTGCGGTGGGGAGGTACGGATACGACGCTGGAGCGTACGTCACAGCCTCCCACAACCCCCCCGAGTACAACGGTGTGCGCTTCCGCAGGGGGGACGGCACGGGGTACACCAGAGAGAACCAGGAGGTGAAGGAGATATTCCTGAGGGGGGAGTTTGAGACCCCCGAGTGGAGCGGCGTCGGGAGGTGCGTGGAGCTCAGCACCGAGAGCGTGCTCGCCGACTACCAGAGGTACCTGCTGGACAGGCTGAGCCTGGAGAGGAAGCTGAGGGTGGTGCTTGACATAGGCAACGGGGCTGCGGGGGTGGTTGCTCCCGAGCTGTTCCGCAGGGCGGGCGCGGAGGTGAAGACCCTGAACGCCCAGGCTGACGGCACCTTCCCGGGCAGGAAGAGCGAGCCCACCCCGGAGAGCCTGGCAGACTTGGCGAAGGCGGTGCCGGCGATGGGGGGCGCCTTCGGTGCGGGCTACGATGGAGACGCCGACAGGGTGGTGTTCGTTGACGACTTAGGGAGGGTGGTGCAGAACGAGAAGATAGGGATAATAGTGGCGAGGGAGATTCTCAGGGAGAAGGGAGGCGGGGTGGTTATAGCCAACGTGGAGTGCTCCAAGATAGTGGAGGAGGTTCTAACCAGGCACGGCGCCGAGGTGAAGAGGGTCAGGGTGGGAGATGTGTTCGTGTGCGAGGCTATAAAGGAGTTCAACGCCGTGTTTGCCATGGAGACCAGCGCCCACTACTTCTACCCCGACTTCCACCCCTTTGACGACCCCATACTCATAAGCCTGAAGCTCGCCACCATACTCGCAGAGCGGGGTCAGAAGCTCTCGGAGATGGCTGACGAGATTCCAAGCTACCCGAAGCTGCACAGGAACTTCAACTGCGATGACAGGATAAAGTTCCAGGTGATGGAGAGGGTGGTGCAGAGGTTCAGGGAGATGGGGTACCAGCCGGACACCACCGACGGTGCCAGGGTGGTGACGGAGCACGGATGGGCGCTGCTCAGGCCGAGCAACACCTCCCCCATAATCAGGGCGAGCATTGAGGCTGACTCCAGAGAGCACCTGAAGGAGCTGGAGGAGATGGTTGAGAGGGTGCTGGGGGAGTGCATGCGGGAGTTCGCTTAGGGCTTCTCAGCCACGCAGAAGTTGGTTATGTATATGTCCTTTGGCTGAAGCCTCTCCGTGGCTATGGAGATGAGGAAGAGGGGCAGGAAGAGCGCCCAGTTCAGCATGAGCATCCCTCTCCTCAGGGGGTTCAGGGGAAGCCTGTTGATTCTCGCCATAAGCATGAAGTAGAGCATGGTGACCACGAAGCCGAGCACGCCCACGACCCTGTGAACCCTGAGCACCCTGAAGCCGTGCTTCTCAAGCATCGCCGCAACCCCCTGGGAGGTGAGCCTCATCCTGTCAAGGGGGATGGGGTGGTAAAGCCACGCCATGGGGATGCTGAAGAAAAGCGTGCCCCCGCTCCTCATCACCCTCCTGATTTCCCTGAGAAGCGCCTCCGGCGACTCCACGTGCTCCATAACCTCAAGGCACACCACGGTGCTGAAGCTTCCGTCCCTGAAGGGCATGGCGCAGGCGTCACCGACCACGTCAACGCGGTACCTGCCGTGCCCGTACCTTTCGCAGAGGTCAAGCTTAACGCTGGGCGCGGAGTAGTAGGGGGGGTACTCGGGACCTATCTCCAGAATCCTGCCCTCAAGCCTGCCCGCATACCTGCGGAAAAGTCTGCGAAACAGCACAGGCCTTGGACGGCAGGAGTGGATGAAGTTGCCCACGGCTTTCCTGAGCTCTTCAGGCTGCAACTCGTGACCCTCGTGTACTTGCCCAAGGGTAACCTCTGGCAGAATTCCCGCCACCGTGCATCCAAGCTTTACCTCGTTAACTCCAGCACTGCTCTCACAGCCGCCGTAGCTCAGTAGGTAGAGCGCCTGGCTGTTAACCAGGTGGTCGACAGTTCGAGTCTGTCCGGCGGCGCTCAGCTTTTTCCTTTTTCTTTCAGCAGGAGTGCACGGTGATGCTGAGGCTGGAGGACGAGAGGGAGAAGGCGTCCCTTGTGGGGGTGGCGGGAAACCTGTGCCTGGCGGTGCTCAAGGGTGTGGTGGGGATGTACTCGGGGAGCGCTGCCCTGGTGGCGCACGCCATTGACTCCCTGATGGATGTGCTCACCTCCCTCGTAGCGCTGGTGGGCATCAGGGTGAGCAGCAGGCCCGCGGATGCCACCCACCCCCACGGGCACCACGATGCGGAGGCTATCGCGGGGCTGGTTGCCTCCCTGCTCCTGGTCTTCGTGGTGGTTGAGTTCCTGGTGAATGCCGCTGGAAGGGTGCTGAACCCCCCGGAGGAGATAGGGGTGATAGCAGGTGCCGCGGTGCTGGTGGATATCGCAGGAAAGTACGCCCTCGCAAGGTACACCTCGGGCGTTGCGGAGCGCACCCGCAGCCCGGCGCTTGATGCAAGCGCCACCAACTACCGCGGTGACGTTTACACCTCCCTTGCGGTTCTCGCCGGTGTGCTCGCAGCACGCATGGGCTTCGGCGTGCTTGACCCCCTGATAGGGATGGGCATAGCAGCAGTGGTGCTGCGCATCGCCGCTGGCATGTGCTGGAAGAACGTGAGGTACCTGATGGGCACCGTGCCCTCGCAGGAGATGGTGGAGCAGATAGAGCGCCTGAGCCTGAGCACACCTGGAGTGGTGCACGTGCACAGGATAAAGGTGCACGCCATGGGGGCGTACTGCAAGGTTGACATGCACGTGTGCGTGGACGAGAACCTTGAGCTCAGGGAGGCGCACAGGATAGCCCACGAGGTGGAGAAGAACATATCAAAAAGCATGCCCGAGGTTAGCAGTGTAACCGTGCATGTGGAGCCCTTTGACAGGCACCACCGGGAGAACCACAGGTGACTACCTGGTGACCTGGGATATGGATATGTTCCTCTCCTGCCCAGCCCAGTCGCTTATGACCTGGGCGAAGTTCTTGAGAGAGTCCCTGAGGGTGAAGATGGTGAGCGCTCCTATCAGAACCCCTCCGACAAGCAGGATGAACTCTATGCTCACCTGCGCTCTCTCGTCAGAAAGCATGTTATACCTTAATACCCCCCAGCATATAAACATATCGCATAAACATTTATATACCAATTGTGCACGGTATTACATGAACCGTGGAAAGGGGTAGGAGATGAAGCTGACACCCGTGCAGAGGGAGGTTCTGCTGGCGCTGGTTGAGCTGTACCACAGGTCCGGAGGAGAGGCGGTGAAGGGCGAGGACATAGCGGAGCTCATCAACAAGAACCCGGGTACTATACGCAACCAGATGCAGTCCCTGCGCAGCCTGGGGCTGGTGGAGGGCGTTCCGGGACCAAAGGGGGGGTACCGCCCCACGGCGGAGTGCTACTCCGTGCTCAGCTACCAGAAGGTTGAGAGGGAGGTGGCTGTGCCCATAAGGGTTGACGGCAGACCCGTGCCGGACGTAACGGTTACCGGCATTGACCTCATGACCATCCACGACCCCGAGAAGTGCAGGGCGACGGTGCACGCCCTCGGGGACCTGCGCAGGATAGAGGTGGGAAAGGAGGTGCTCATAGGTCCCACCCCCGTGAACAGGCTGGCGATAAAGGGCAGGGTGGTGGGGAGGGACGACATAGACAACGTGCTGCTCATTGACATTCTGGAGATGGCGTCGGTGCCAAAGGAGCCGGTTTACGACGTTGCCTCCCACACGGTGCAGAGCGTTTCTCCCGATGCCACCATCAGGGAGGCGGCGCAGCTCTTCACCCGCTTGGGGATAAGGGGCGCCCCCGTGATGGACGGGGAGAAGGCGGTGGGAATAATAACCGCAACCGACATAATGAAGGCGGTGGCTGAGGGGCTGGAGAAGGGCAGGGTGAGGGAGGTTATGAGCGAGACCCTGATTACGGTGCACAAGGACGCCCCCCTCGCCACGGCGATAACGATAATGGAGCAGAACAACGTCAGCAGGCTGATAGTTGTGGATGACCAGGGCAACACCATAGGCATCATAACCAGAAGGGATATACTGTGCAGGATAGCCAGGCTGCTGAGGGAAGTGCTCATCTGATTACCTATATATTTAGCCAAGGCTGATTAATTATCAGGAGGTGAAGGCTTGAAGATACTGCTGCTTGTATGTCCCGTTGGTGAGGATGTTGAGACCCTGCTCGGGGTTACAAGGAGGGTTGCCTCGGCGCTCGGCGGCAGCGTGACCGCGCTGTGCGTGAGGAGGGAGATAGCCCAGAAGTACTACTCCCCCTTCAGCATCCAGCTCGGAAAGAGCAGGGGGGTTGACGAGCGGAAGGTGTTTGAGAAGGTGGGGGAGATGCTCGGGGGGGATGTGCTCAGGATGAGCAGGGGCGGCGAGCCCGTCTCCCAGGTGCTTGACGAGATTGAGAAGGAAGGTTATGATATGCTTATCTACTCGGATATAAATGAGGGGATGACCAAGAAGCTGGCGGAGTACTCCCCGGTTACCACCCTCATCCACAGGGACGGGGAGGAGCTGTCAAGGTTCCTGATATGCACCGACGGCAGCGAGCACTCCCTGAAGGCTGTGAGGTTCGCCGGAAGGCTCGCCCACGGGCTCGGCTCCGAGGCGGTGCTCCTGTCGGTGGCGAGGGAGGAGAAGGACAGGGAGCGTGCGGAGGAGGCGCTTGAGAGGGCTGCGGAGGTGATGGGGGAGGTTTACCCCGGGGGGTTTGAGAAGAAGCTTGCCACGGGCAAGGTGAGGGAGGTGATACTGAGGGAGAGCGAGGAGTACGAGCTTATAGCCCTGGCACCGCGGGGGCTGAGCAAGCTCAGGCGGGTGCTGATGGGGCACGTTTCCCTGCACGTGGTTGAGAACGCGGAGAAGAGCGTGCTGCTGGTGAGGTAGCTACTCCCGCAGGCACGCCTCTATCTCCTCCGCGGATATGCTGCCCCTCCTGAGCACCCTCCCAGTCTCGGGGTCGTAGATGGTGGTGGCAACCCCGCTCAGGGGCTCCTCTGTGGCTATAACCACCTCCACCCCCTCTAAGGTCACCTCCTCAGCGCTTTTCGCCGGAGGCTCGCCTGAGATGTTGGCGCTGGTGGCTGTCACAGGCTTGCCGAACATCTCTATGAGCCTTAAAGCCGTGGCGCTGCCCGGGATGCGAACCGCAAGCTTGGGCGTGCCCGCGCTCAGCACCCGTGGAAGGCCGCGGAAGCGCAGGAGGAGGGTGAGCTCCCCCGGAAGGAAGCGCCTCATCAGCTTCTCAGCCTCGGGGGTTACGGTGCAGTAGCGCCTGACCATCTCAATGCTGGAGAAGGCAGCCGAGATGGGCTTGCTCAGGGGGCGGCGCTTGAGCCGGTAGAGGCGCATCACCGCATCCTCGCTGGTGGCGTCCGCTCCCAGGGCGTAGAGGGTGTCGGTGGGGTAGGCGACGATTCCGCCGCGCCTGAGGACGCGCACAGCCTCGCGGAGCCCCTCCTCAGACTCCTGAACGAGCATGCCATGACAGGGGGTGTTAACGATGGTAACTCAGGGGGCACCAGCCCCCTCTACTCCGCCTCCTCGCTCCCCTCCGGCTCAAACCTGCGCAGGGTCTGGCTGTTGAGCGCCACTATCACCGTGCTCATGGACATGAGCAGCGCCCCTATCGCGGGGCTCACCACTATGCCGTAGCTGTACAGCACCCCAGCGGCGAGGGGTATCGCGAAGATGTTGTACCCTGCGGCCCACCACAGGTTCTGCACCATCTTGGAGTAGGTCCTGGCTGAGAGCTCCATAACCTTCGGCACGTCGCGCGGGTCGTTCCTGACTAAAATAATGTCGGCGCTCTCTATTGCCACGTCGGTGCCCGCGCCAATGGCGATGCCCACGTCGGCGGTGACAAGAGCTGGGGCGTCGTTCACGCCGTCGCCCACCATGGCCACGCGGAGCCCCTGCCTCCTGAGCTCCTCAATCTTCTCTGCCTTCTGGTGGGGCAGCACCTGGGCGAAGTAGTCGTCTATGCCGAGCTCCCTGGACACCCACTCCGCCACCTCGGGTGCGTCGCCGGTGAGCATGTACACCTTAACCCCGCGCTCCTTCAGCTTCCTAACCGCCTCCTTGGAGACCTCCCTCACCCTGTCGGCGAGCGCAAAGGCACCCGCGAGCCTGCCGTCAACGAGGGTGAACACAACCGTCTTTCCCTGCTTCTGAAGCTCCCTTATGCGCTCGTCCTCCACGCTTATCCCCATCTCCTCCAGCATTTTGGGGCTGCCCACGCACACCTCCTTCCCTGCCACCCTCCCGCAGGCGCCCTTTCCAGGGATGGCTCTGAACTCATCCACAGGGGGCACCTCAACACCAGCCCTCTCGGCATG
>WANG01000009.1 GCA_015521945.1 Candidatus Hydrothermarchaeota archaeon | reverse complement strand
CGTCTTGCCTGCGATGCTCTTCTCATTTCTGTGATTTAGTTGCCCGCAAGCGAAGCTCCCGGCGTACTTCACGTTCCTCTATCTCTCACCCCCGCAAACTCTCAACCAAGAGCTGGCGGGAGGTGCAGGGGGAAGGCATGCGTCTTTCTTCAGCATGCTTCAGGCTATACAACGACCGAGCTCAACCCTCACCTTCCGCACCCCCCTTTAGTTTCACCACTGCGCATCAGGAATATCCTGTTAATCGCCGACACCATCGCCTCCACGCTCGCATTCACTATATCCTCCCTCGCCGCCTTTCCGCTCGCCACGTTTCCCCTGCTATCCTCCAGCTTCACCATCACCTCAGCAAGCGCGTCGCTTCCCCCGGTAATAGCCTCTAAGTGGTACTCAGCCAGGCGTATATCCTCCACCTCCCTGAGCACCGAGCGCACCGCCCTGAGGGCAGCATCCACGGGACCCACCCCCGTTTCAGCCCCCCTCAGCTCCCTGCCCCTGAACCTCAGCCTCACGCTGGCGGTGGGTATAACCCTGTTCCCGGTCATCACCGCAAACTCCTCCAGCTCCACCACCTTCTCCTGCTCCGCCACCTCCCCCACCACAGCCTCCGCTATGGCAAGGAGGTCAGCATCCGTGACCCGCTTTCCCTTATCCCCCAGCTCCTTCACCCTCGCCGTAATCTCCCGCACCTGCTCCTCCGTGGCATGCACACCGAGCTCCGCGAGCATCGCCCTGACCCCGTGCACCCCCGCATGCTTCCCGCTCACCAGCCTCCTGCGGTGCCCCACCATCTCCGGGGTCATAACCCCCGGCTCAAAAGTCTCAGCCCTCTCCAGCACCCCGTGGGTGTGGATACCCGACTCATGAGAAAACGCGTTCTCCCCCACGACGGGGTAGTTGGGGGGCATCCTGATTCCCGTGAGCCTCTCCACCAGCTTTGAAGTCTCATAGAGGTACTCCGTCCTTATCCCCGTATCAACCCCGTATATGGAGGTAAGGCTCATCACCACCTGCTCAAGGCTCGCATTTCCAGCCCTCTCCCCTATCCCGTTCACCGTCACCTGCACCTGCTCCGCGCCCGCCTCAACCGCCGCCAACGTGTTCGCCACCGCCAGCCCAAAATCGTTGTGGCAGTGCACATCAATCCTGGCACCGATACTCCTGCGCACCTCCGCCGTGAGCATGCGCATCGCCGGGGGTATCATCACCCCCACCGTGTCAGGTATATTCATAATCTCCGCCCCCGCCTCCTCGGCGGTTCTGAACACCTGGATGAGGTAGTCCAGCTCCGTTCTGGTGGCATCCATCGCCGAGAACAGGCAGGTGATACCGTGCTCACGCACATGCTCCACCGCCTGTGCAACGAGCTCAAGCACCTCCTCCCGGCTCTTCTTTATGGTATGCTCCCGCTGTATATCGCTGGTTGACACGAAGGTGTGCACCATATCAACCCCGCAGTCCACGCACGCATCAATATCCTGCACCAGCACCCTCGCAAGGCCGCACACCTTGGCGTCCAGCCCTGCCTCCGCTATCCTGCGCACCGCCTGCCTCTCGCCCTTTGAAGAAATCGGGAACCCCGCCTCAATCACGTGCACCCCCAGCTTATCAAGCTGGTGAGCGATGGTGAGCTTCTGCTCAACCGTGAGAGAGACCCCTGGCGTCTGCTCACCATCCCTCAGAGTCGTATCAAAAACTCGCACGCGCTGAGGCAGGCTCATCTTCCCTCTGACCTTCTCAATCACATAGAAGATAATCCCTTCCTGCCATCAGCTACCTCCTTTGCAGCAGGTGCGGGTGAAGGTAACAACTGAAAACAAAGCTGCTGAAGGATGGGCCCGCGGAGATTTGAACTCCGGACCTCCGCCGTGTCAAGGCGACGTCATAACCAGCTAGACTACGGGCCCTTCATTGCAGGCACTCTTACCTACCGAGATACAAGATTGTTGGGTGTCGTCACCTCCGCTGCAGAGGGTGTCGATGATGAATGATGGGCGAGCTGAGCCGTGATGAGCCCTATGAGCCCTGAGACTCCTACTCAAAAATCACCCTTCCAACTCTGAACTCCGCGTTCTGGAAGTTCACCCTGAACCTCCAGCTGGGCACAGCTATGAGGGCTTGCTCCTCCTCCTTCTTCCTTCCGCGCAGCAGCCTCTGAAGCTCCTCAAGGGTCGGAGCCTCCCGCTCCGTCAGAATCCTCTCAAAGTGTTCCCTCGGGATGGCATCCCTCAGCATCTCCTTCAGGTGGGAGGGCATCCACACCACCCTGCTCCAGCCCCCATCCCCCTGCAGGAACTTTGGGGAGCGCAGGTAAGCGATTGACACCCCCGTAAACCCCGTGTGCTGACCCCCGTCGCCTATCTGCTTTATTATGCCCGAGAAATCCAGCCCGTAGGGCGTCTTTCCCCTGAACCAGGCATCCACTATCCCCACACCATCCACCTCGGGGATGTAGAAAACCACCGCCTGGGCGCAGGAGCACTGGGAGTGGGGGTGCTCAAACAGGCTGTGCAGGAACACCCTCTCCTTACCCTTCCCCTTGGAGTGCTCGTTCACCCCCTCAAACTCACCCTTAGCCTCATCAAGCACCCTGCCCTTCCTCACGGGCTTGAGCGCCTGCTCCCCCATCTCCACCGCAGCCCTCGCCTCAAGCCAGGAGATAACCCCGCACCCCGAGGGCCTTGAAGGCGAGATTATGCACTCATGCTTCGGGGCGTGATTCTCGCATATCTCGCAGGCATAAAAAACATCAACCTCCTCATCCCTGAGGGACGCCGCCCTCTCATCCCTCTCCCTGTACACCTCCTCCGCAACCTCCGCCAGCTCCCTCACCGCCCCCTCATCCGTTATCAGCTCCACGCTCACCCCCGAGATTGCGGGGTACTCCTTCCTCAGCAGCTCACCCACCACCATGCCTATGTGCTCCAGCCTGAGCCCCTGCTCCACAGCCCGTCTGCTTATCCTGACCCTCACGTTGCTCCTTGAGCCCTCATGCACCACCCCCTGGATGTAGTTGATGAACTCGTGCAGCCTGCGCTCAAGCACTCCTTCAGCGTCCCTGCTCATGCTGCCCTTCACCATCACCCTCAGCCCGAAGGGCAGGCGCTCCCCCTGCTTCATCTCCTCAAGCTCCCTGCCGCTGACCACCACCCCCTCCCTCACATCCTCGCTCACCCTGAGCAGCTCAACACCCGGCTCTAAGGTGACAAACACCTCCTCCTCGGGTATCCTCTCACCCTCGTATATCCTGCTCACATCCACCGGCACCTTCATTCAGCAATCCTCCTCAAGCTCCCTTGCAACCTCCACCAGCCCGGCAGCCCTGAGCTCCTCCTCCACATTCTCCGCACCCGATGCGATAAGCCTCGCGGTCTCCCTGGCCTCCCAGGGGAATATCACCCACGCATCCGTCTCCTGCACGTAGAAATCGGGAGTAATCACCGAGGCAGGCTTCTTCATCAGGGTCGCCACCACGATCTCCCCCGCCCCCCTCTCCTCCAGGTGCCTCTTCGCTGTGCTCAGGCTCTTCCCGCTGTCGGCAATATCATCCACCAGCAGCACCCTCCTGCCAGTGACATCCACCTGGGTGGGGTGCAGAATCACCGGCCTCTCCCCCACCTTGCCAATACCCGTGTAGAACTTGACCCTCATGGTGTGCAGCTCATCATTCCCCAGCAGGTCGCTCAGCAGCCTCGCCGGCACCAGCCCGCCCCTTGAAATCCCCACTATCATATCAGCTCTAACCCCCGAGCGCCTGAGCATCTTGGCAAGCTCAACGCACTGCCTCTCAATATCCTCCCAGCTCAGCCTCAGGTACCTCATGCACCACCCACCATCTTCATCAGCAGCCCCTCGGGCAGGTACTTCAGGGCTCTGGTGAGGGTGTTCTCCGGGTATATCCTTATCCTGCCCTGGCGGTACGCGGAGAGCAGCGTGGCGAGGGTTTCATCCCTGCGCTCCTGAATCACGGGAGAAGCCTGCCTTCCAAACTCCGCAAGCACGTACGCCTTCACCAACTCCTCATCCACCTCAACACCCGCGCTCTCAGCAAGGCTGAGCAGCTCCTGCGTGCTCACCTCACGCGTTAGCTTCATCAGGGGCGTGCTTAGAACAACCTCCCAGGTCACGCCCTCCATGTCACCCCTGAGCACCCGCACCAGCCCCGCAGAATCAAGGCTCGTGCTCGCGCTCAGGCTCCCGAAGCTCTGCTGAATCCTCACCACCCCGGCGGGCTTGAACACCTCCCGCAGCACCTCATCCTCCACCACCACCACCCTGTCCACCCTCACCTTCCTCACACCCACCCCGCTCTCGGTGAAGGTGTACCCCTCAAGCTCCATCCCCACAAGCGAGTAGGCGCCCTCCTTCTCCGAGCCGCTGAACACCTCCCCCAGGCTTCTGCTCCCGACCATCTGGGAGCTCCTGAGCAGCACCGTCTCCCCCGAGGGCTGGAGCACCGCCGCGGCGAGCTCCACCTCCCCGCTCTCAGGGTTCACCAGAAAAACCCCCAGGTTCTCCTCACGCATGGCGGAGGCGTCCTCCTTAACAGAAAGCACCAGGTTTATGCCCACAATACCCAGCACGACTACAATAATTGAGAGAACCGCCGCCACTCTTACAATCCTCATAAGCATCTGTATAGAATAGCAGAGCACGGAATTAAATACTTTTGGGAGACTCACCCTAAGTAAGCCTCAAGAGCCTCCGCCACCTTCGCCACCCTGGGCACGTGCTCCTCAGGCGCATACACCCCCATGCTCCAGTGGGTTCGCTGCGCCACCCTGAGCACCCTGACCAGCGGGGACACCTCCCCTATCCTCCTGACCTCCCCCTCGCTCAGCACCGGCGCCTCCTGCTCCTGGTAGCTCGGCTCTGGAGGTATATCAAGGAGCACGTACCCGTACTCAAGCCCCGCATCCTCAGCAAGCTCACGCTCAATCCTCGCCATCCTGTCAACCCTTCTCCTGAGCTCAATCGCCTGCCTGGCGCCCTCCTCCCCCAGGGCGCTCCAGCTCAGGTGCACCACCTTCTTGAAAAGCCTCCTGTGGTCCAGCCTCTCCCCAATCTCCCCTATGTACCCCCCCGCCGACCTGAGGAAGCAGGTCACCTGGAAGTCGTCCATGCGCATGAGCTCCTGGAAGCTGAGCAGCCCCAGCTCAATCGCCATCTCCATCGCCTTGAGGAACATCGCATCCGCGATGCGCGAGGTGTGGTGCAGGTACACCGTGGGTATCATCAGGAACCTCGCCACCAGCAGCCCCTCCACCGCTCTGAGCCCCCTCTCCTCCACCACCAGCACCCCGTCCCTGAGCACGAGGGTGTTTATCAGCCTGTCCAGGTCTATAACCCCGTACGCAACCCCCGTGTGGTGGGCATCTCTAACCAGGTAGTCCATCCTGTCTATATCAAACTCCCCGCTTATCATCTTGCTCAGGTAGCCGGCGTCCCCCTCAAGCACCCTCACCAGCTCACCCGGAGAAAACCCGAAGCCCCCCAGCACATCCGCCACCTCCGAGTGCCTAATCGTCTCCGCCGTCAGGGTCTCATGGGAAGCCTCCGAGTACCTGGCAAGAAGCTCCTCGCTGGTGTGGGACAGCGGCCCATGACCCAGGTCGTGCAGCAGAGCCGCAAGCCTGAGCAGCCTGGCATCCTCCTCCCCGAGCCCCAGCCTCTCCACCAGCCTTCCCGCTAAGTGCAGCGCCCCCAAGGAGTGCTCAAACCTCGTGTGATTTGCGCTCGGATACACCAGGCAGGACATCCCCAGCTGCTTGATTCTGCGAAGCCTCTGGAATTCAGGCGTATCTATGAGCTCCAGCTCCGCTTCAGTGATAAACACATCTCCGTGCACGGGGTCCCTTATAATCTTGGCGGGCATCCAGAAATTCTCTGACATTCCAGCCTAATAACTCTTTTCCCCAGCTACCACGCACGCGTGGCTGACTTTCACCCGCCCACGCTCCCGCAGCCACGGCGAGGAGCATCGCAGGCTGAGGCGCTGCCTCACTCCCAGAGCACCGCTGCATGGCGCCACCCTGGCGTGCCCCCGCATATAAAAAGGATGGGCCGGGGCGGATTTGAACCGCCGACCTTCACGTTGTAAGCGTGACGTCATAACCCCTAGACCACCGGCCCTTCAAGCTCAGTACCTCTTAACGTACTCATTGAATATGTCGGTGCTCCCGATTATTCCCACCGTCTCCCCGTTCCTCCTCACCGGCAGGTTGCATATCTGGTTCTCTCCCATGAGCTTGGCAGCCTCACCCACGGTGGCATCCGCATCAATATACACTAAGGGCTTCTCCATGATGTCAACCACCCTGACCTCCAGGGGGTCCCTGCCCGCGCCCACCACCTTCTCCAGGATATCAAACCTGGTCACCAGTCCGAGCTCCCTGTACCTGTCCCCCACTATGACGCACCTGAAGTTGTGCTCAAGCATCCTGCTCATCACGTCAGCCACCCGCATCTCCGGCTCAACCATGAGCACGTACTTCGTCATCAGCTTCTCCACCCGCATGCTGTGCACATCTTCAGCCTGCATCCCTAAAACCTTGCACTCCCATCCACTTAAAACTTGCTGCT
>WANG01000008.1 GCA_015521945.1 Candidatus Hydrothermarchaeota archaeon | reverse complement strand
GCCTCCTCAGCGCCGGTGCCTCGTGCACCTCTATGCCTATCCCGTGCCCCCCGGAGTGCAGGATGTGCCTCTCCAGTCCGTGCTCCCTGAGCACCTTCCTGATTTCAGCCTCAACCTCACCGGCGCTCCTGCCGGGGGTGCAGCACCTTATGCCTGCTTCCAGCGCCTCCACCACCGCCCCGTGAGCCTCCTCCACCTCGGGGGTGTCCTCAAGCATGAAGGTTCTTGTCATGTCGCTGCAGTAGTGCTCCACCCTCGCTCCTAAGTCAACCACGGCGAGGGTCTCAAGGGGAGTATCTCCGGGTGTGTGATGCGGCTTTCCCGAGTTCTCACCCGCGGCGACTATGGGCTCAAACGCTGGCTCCCCCTCCTCCCAAATCATGCCGCACACCATCCCCGCAAGCTCCCGCTCCCTCTCCACCTCCCCCACCCTCCTGGCGCACTCCTCCATGACCCTGCACGCCACCCTTGCAGCCTTCCTGAGGCGCTTCAGCTCCTCCCTGTCCTTTACCATGCGCATCTCCCCCAGGAAGCCCATCTCAACCAGCTTTCTGCCCCTCAGCAGCTCCGCAAACCTCATGCTAAGGTGCGCCTTCTCCACCCCCAGCGCCCTTGCCTCAAGCCCCCTGAGGCACCGCCTGAAGCTGGTGCACACCTTCACCTCCACCCTCTCAGGAGAAGCGTGCCTGTCCATGGGGGATACCAGAAGCACGGGGTTGCTGCGGAGCACGAGAAGCGCCTGCGCCGAGGGATAGAAGCCCGTGAGGTAGTAGATGCTCGCCGGGGAGCTCACCAGCCCGGCTTCAAGCCCCATCTCCTGAAGCCTCTGGAGCGCAGCCTCAAGCCTGTCCATGCTTTCTTATTCTCCTCCCGCAGTATAAACCTGCGCCTTATAAGAATCTAATAACACGGTACGGTGTAAGCTCAGGCTATGGGCTCTGAGGTAAGGTTCGTGGAGGGCGAGGAAATAAAGGCGGATGCGGTGGAGGATGTGGTGTACCGCCTGTGTCCCATGCACATCATGCGCCTGGAAGAGCGCATAAAGGAGCTCAAGAAGGGTGAGGTGCTTGAGCTCCAGACAGACTACGAGGGGGCGCTCTCCGACATACCCGAGTGGTGCAGGAAAACCGGGAACGAGCTCCTGGGGGTTGCCGACACCGGGGAGTACTTCAGGTTCTTCATAAGGAAGAGAGTGGACTGAGATGCTCCGCGTTTACCTGGACCACATGGCGACCACTCCGGTTGCCAGAGAGGTTCTGGCGGAGATGCTGCCCTACTTGGAGAGCAGGTACGGCAACCCCTCAAGGCCCTACGACCTGGGGGCTGAGGCGAGGGAGGCGGTGGAGCGTGCCAGGGAGAGGGTGGCAAGGCTTATCAACGCCTCCCCCTCCGAAATCATCTTCACCTCCTCAGGTGCGGAGGCAAACAACCTGGCGGTGAGGGGGCTTGCGGAGGCGCAGAAGGGCAGGGGGAGGCACTTAGTAACCTCGGCGATTGAGCACCACTCCACCCTCAACGCCTTCCGCTCCCTCCAGAAGAGGGGGTACGTGGTGAACTTCCTCCCGGTTACGCACGCCGGTGAGGTGCTGCCCGAGAGGGTGGAGGAGGCTCTGACTCCCGCCACAACCTTGGTGTCTGTGATGCTGGCGAACTATGAGGTGGGCACCCTGCAGGCGCTCAGGGAGATTGCCGAGATAGCCCACGACAGGGGAGTGCTGGTGCACACGGATGCGGTGGCGGCGGCTGGCAACATACCCGTGGACGTTGAGAAGCTCGGTGTTGACGCCCTGTCCATCTCCTCCCACACCATGTACGGTCCCAAGGGTGCGGGTGCCCTCTACCTGCGGGAGGGGCTGAGGATAGTCCCCCTCATATACTCTGGGGTGCAGGAGGAGGGCAGGCGGGGCGGTACCGAGAACGTGCCAGCGATAGCGGGGTTCGGCAGGGCGTGCGAGCTTGCCATGGAGAGCCTTGACAGGGTGGAGAGGGTGTGCTGGCTCAGGGACAAGCTCATAGAGGGGGTGCTGGAGATTGAAGGGGTTGAGCTCACGGGGCACGTGGAGAGGCGGCTTCCCAACCATGCCAGCTTCATAGTTGAGGGGGTTGACGGGGAGGCGCTCATGCTTGCGCTCAGCTTTGAGGGGATATACATGGGCAACGGCACGGCGTGCATATCCCAGGTGCTCAGAGCCTCGCCGGTGCTGCTCGCCATGGGATACCCCGCGGAGCGTGCCCAGTGCTCGGCGATTTTCACCCTGGGCAGGGAGACGACCAAGCGGGAGATTGAGTACGTGCTGAGCAAGCTCCCGGGAGTGGTGGATAAGCTGAGGAGAATCTCACCCCTGTGGAGGAAGTGAGGCACTGGCTAAGCTGGCGGTGGGTTAGAAATTCTATGAGCCGATATTTAATTTTAAGACTTAACTCTCGCTGCAACACTGAGTTTAATCAGACCTATTCCGGCAGAGAATATTGCGCTCCCTATGAGCGCGCTAATGATACCTGCAATATAATTCT
>WANG01000007.1 GCA_015521945.1 Candidatus Hydrothermarchaeota archaeon | reverse complement strand
CGGGGAGCAGACCCACCCGAGGGTGGGGGGAGCAAACTCAAACTCCTGGTACCACCTGGTAACAACTATGCCCTCGTACCTCTCCTCCACCTTCAGGGGGTTGAAAACGTTCCCGCTACCTCCCGGCAGGTTCAGCTTGAGAAGCTCTATCCGCAGCCCCTCGTTCGGCTTGAGGTACCACCCCGTGCGTCCCCCGAGGGTTATCGGAGCCTTTGACCACTTCCCCTCAAGGGTGTATATCTCCCTCTCCTGCAGTATGGCGTCCCTGCCCTCGCCGTAAACCCGCCAGAGGTCGTACTTTCTGACGGGGTAGGAGTACACCCTGTACTCGCTCATGTCTATTTGCCAGCCCTCTGGGAGAGCCACGAATACTCTATAGAACCCCCTGTTCTCTATTCTCGCCTCAACGTAGCTCACCACGCTGGCAGGCGTCTGGCATTCCCCAGTGGAGTAGCTGGGTATCTCCATCCCGACCTCTGCATGGGCGAGAGCGGAGAGAAGCAGGGAAAGGAGGAGCACCAGCAGCACTGCAGTTGTCCTCACCGTGCTCTCACCTCTCCTCTGGCACCCACCCGGGAGCTCTTGAGAGCACCATCATCAGCTTCTCCCTGTCGGTTCCGGAGAGGTATCTGGATATCAGAGCCCTCGCCTCCTCTTCCCTGACCTCCAGCAGGATCAGGTACTCCTCATCAAAGTCTCCGAGCTGGGACTCTATCTCAAGCCTGCTCAGCCTGATACCGTAGTTCCTGAGCACCCTCTCAATGTACTCCTGCTCAATTTTGCTCGCCGCAGCAGCACGCTGCACCTCCGAGAGGTCAACGGTGTAGGTGGTGGATGCGGTGCTCTGCTTCATACCTATGCTTATCGGACCCGTCAGGTCCTTCAGGGGACTTACTCCGCCCGCTGAGACGGAGCCCTCACCTTTGAGTTCGCCTCCCTGCCCCGAGACCAGGCGGTTCTCGTTCTCGTTCAGGTTTATCTGAGAGGCGGCCCTGAGCACCGCCACTATCTTAGCGTCGGTCACAAGGGGCACAGAGGCTGAGCCGTTCCTGTAGTAGATGCTCACGTAATCACCCGGCATGCCAAAACCGCCGGCTGCCTGCTCCCTGGAGAGCCTGACGGGCACGAAGACCGTGCGCATCTTCTCCACTATGGCCTTGCTCAGCACAGGATACTCAAGCACCGATATGGCGGCGGTTATGGAACTGTACCCCTTGTAGGTCTCGTTGCCGGCTATCATGACTATCTTCTCATCTCCAAAGGCCTTGCGCTTTGCCTCCGCCTCGTCCATCAGGTAGCTGCGCCAGGCTTCGGTCGCAGGTGTTACCACGTCTATCAGCCTGACCTCCTGCACGGTGCGCGCCATCTCCACCCGCTGCTTCAGAACGGCTTTGGTGTTTCCATAGTACCTCTCCGGCAGCCCCGAGAAGGCACGCTCTATCTCGGCTATCTTCTGGTTCTTCGCCTCTAAGAGCGCAAGCCTCTGCTTCTCCGCCTCCTCCTCTGCCTTCTTCTGCTTCTCAATCATGGGCTTTATAGCGAACTTGTATCCAGCGAGGAATATCCCCGCCACAATCAGTATCACCAGTGCCACACCAACAGCCCTGTACAGCCTTCTCCTCCTGTCCTCAGGTGGAGGGGGTGCGGCTGCCTCCCCTCTCGGAGGCGTTCGCCTCCTGAGAGCCTCCAGCCTGCTCACAATATCTTCCGCACCACCTTCACTTCTCTCCGCCATACTCTGCCCACTCCAAAAGATTGATGAGGATCGTCACAGGCATAACTTAATCCACTTGTAATATATATAGTTTGTGTCTATGCATGCACACACCCTACAAACTGCAAATATGTTTTATCACGTGTCCCTGAGGCTGCTTTGAGATGATGAAAAGGGCGCTGGTAAAGAAGGGAGGCACGCTGAGAAAGGGGAAGGGCTTCAGCCTCGGGGAGCTTGAGCAGGCGGGCGTGACACCAGAGCAGGCGAGGAGGCTTGGCATACCGGTGGACAGGCGCAGGAAGAGCGTGCACGGTGAGAACGTTGAGGCGCTTCGTGTTTTGCTCGGTGAAAGGAAAAGTTAATATCGGGTGAGCACCCTCAGGTAGATGGGTTGTGGAGCGGTGGTGTTGTGATGATGAGGAAGTTGAGCCACTTTGGTTTTGGTGAGTTCCGGTGTCTTCAGTGCGGAGCCTCCATACCCTCAAACAGGGACTTCTGCTCCCGTGAGTGCGAGCACAGGTTCTTCTCCGAGCCCCGCAGGAGCTGAGCTGCAGCCGCTGCGGAGCACCCGTTACCTATTTATATGCAGGGATAACTTAAGCTGATGCCATGGAGCCGCTGATTCTTCTTTCTTTTGCAATAAGCTTTCTGGTAACCCTCGCTGTTGCCAAATGGTGGATTCCCACTGCGCACCGCCTCGGCATAGTGGGAAAGGACATGAACAAGCACGCGAAGCCAGAGGTGGCGGAGATGGGGGGCATAGCCGTTGTCAGCGGCTTCGTGGCTGGGGTGCTGTACTACATAGGGCTGAGCACCTTCTACCTTGGAAGGGGGGAGTTTCTGATATACACCCTGGCTGCCCTGAGCACCGTTCTCATCATCTTCTGCATAGGCTTGATGGACGACCTGCTGGGGTGGAAGATCGGGCTGAAGCGCTGGCAGAAGCCTCTACTCACCCTCGCTGCGGCGCTTCCCATCATGGCCGTCAACGCGGGCGAGAGCAGCGTCGCCCTCCCCTTCCTCGGAACCGTTGAGCTGGGCTTCCTCTTCCCCCTGCTGGTTGTACCTGCAGGCGTAGTGGGAGCCGCCAACGCCTTCAACATGCTGGCTGGATACAACGGGCTTGAGGCAGGTATGGGGGTAATAATTCTGGGGGCGCTGGGGTACGTGAGCTGGAGCACTGGCAACGGGTGGGTGGCGGTTATAGCGGGGGTGATGCTCTTCTCCCTTCTGGGCTTTCTGAGGTACAACTGGTACCCTGCCAGGCTGTTTCCAGGGGACAGCATGACCTACACCGTGGGGGCGCTCATAGCCTGCGTGGCGGTGCTGGGCAACATGGAGAAGCTCGCCTTGGTGCTCTTTCTGCCCTACTTCCTGGACTTCCTGCTTCCCCTCAGGAGGGGGTTCAACGTTGAGGCCTTCGGCGTGCCGCGGGGGGATGGCACCCTGCTCCCCAAGTACAACGGGATATACGACCTAACCCACTTAGCCCTGAAGGTGCAGCTCAGGGTGCGCGGCAGGGCAACAGAGCAGGGGGTAACCCTTATACTGCTGGGTGGAGAAGCTTTACTGGCAGCGCTCGGTGTGTGGTGGTTCCTTGCTTAGGGTAGGGGTTATAGGTGCCGGGAGCATGGGAAGAAACCACGTGCGGGTTTACTCAGAGCTGCCCGAGGTGGAGCTGGTGGGCATAGCTGACCCCGCGGAGCACGCCAAGGAGCTCGCCCGCAGGTTCAGGTGCAGGTACTACGGGAGGTATGAGGAGATGCTGGAGCGGGAGAGGGTGGATGCGGTGAGCATAGCCACGCCCACCCACACCCACCGTGAGGTGGCTGAGGCGTGCATCTCCCGCGGCGTTCACGTGCTGGTTGAGAAGCCCTTGGCTGAGACGGCGGAGGAGGCTGAGGAGATAGTGCTGGCTGCTGAGAGGCAGGGGGTTATCCTTGCGGTAGGGCATGTGGAGCGCCACAATCCAGCGGTGAGACGCCTGAGGGAGCTGATAGCCGGAGGTGAGGTGGGGGAGGTTGTGTTCATGCTCTCCAAGCGCGTGGGTCTGCCTCCCGCCGGGAGGAGGTCGGACAACGTGTACCTTGACCTGGCGGTGCATGACATAGACGTGTTCAACTACCTGCTCTCCAGGATGCCCGAGAGGGTGGTGGCGAGGGGCAGGGGGGTGTTCAGCAGGGGCAGGGAAGACCAGGCGGTCATCCTCCTGGAGTATGGAGAAACGGTGTGCGTGAACTTCGTGAACTGGCTGACCCCTGTTAAGATCAGGCGGCTTGAGGTGACGGGCACCGCTGGCTACGGGGAGCTGGACTTCATGAGCCAGAGCCTCAGGCTGTACGAGAACATGCTCCAGATGGAGTACGACTCCTTCGGGGAGTTCCTGATAAGGTTCGGGAAGCCCAGGGAGAGGGAGGTGCTGGTGGAGCGCTCGGAGCCCCTGAAGCTGGAGCTGCAGGACTTCGTGAGGAGCGTGCTGGAGGGGCGGAAGCCTGCTGTAACCGGGGAGGACGGGGTTAAGGCGGTCAGGGTGGCGCAGCTTGCCATAAGGGCTGGAAGGGAGCAGAGGGCGGTGAGGATGGATGAGGGGTGAAACCAAGGCAAAGCTGGGCGAGGGGTGCGTGGTGCAGCAGGGTGCCATCGTGGGGCTGGTTTACTCCCAGGGGTGCTCTCCAGCGGTCATCGGGAGGGGTGGGGTGATACGCAGCGGCACCGTGATATACTGCGACGTGGTCGCGGGGGAGGAGCTGGAGACGGGGCATGGGGTTCTCATAAGGGAGCACACCCGCATAGGTGACAGGGTGCTGATAGGCAGCCACACCGTGGTGGACGGGAGGTGCACCATAGGCTCGGATGTGAGCATCCAGAGCATGGTGTACATACCCACGGGCACCGTCATAGAGGAGAGGGTGTTCATAGGGCCCATGGCAACCCTGACCAACCACCGCTACCCCCTGAGGGATGAGGGCGAGCTAACCGCTCCGGTGGTGAGAAGGGGGGCGAGCATAGGGGCAAACGCCACCCTGCTGCCCGGGGTGGAGGTGGGGGAGGGTGCGATGGTGGCTGCGGGTGCGGTGGTTACCAGAAGCGTGCCCCCCTGGCACCTGGCGAAGGGGGTGCCCGCGGAGGTCTCGCCCCTGCCGGGGCACCTGAGGCGAATGAACAGGAGAAGGCGGGGATAGGTGCCTGCACAAAACTATTTAACCCATGCAGTCCAGGAAGTCTCATGGACGGACTGGTCAGGAAGAGTGAGAGGCTGGCTGGCAAGCGCATAGCGCTGTGCGTCACCGGGAGCGCCGCGGCGATTGAGGCTCCCAAGCTGGCGAGGGAGCTGATAAGGCACGGGGCAGAGGTGGTGGCATACATGAGCAGGAAGGCTGCGGAGATACTGGGGAGGGACGCCATGTGGTTCGCCACCCGCAGGCAGCCTGTGACCAGAATCACGGGGGAGCTGGAGTACCTGCGTGAGTTTGACTGCGTGGTTGTGGCGCCCGCCTCGGCGAATACCATAGCGAAGCTTGCCATGGGAATGGCTGACACCCCGCCAACCCTGGTGTGCATCGCAAGCAGGTGCAGCGTGATGGTCGCTCCCGCCATGCACCTGAGCATATACGACAACGAGGCGGTGAGGCGGAACCTGCTTGAGCTTGAGAGAAGGGGGGTGAGGGTGATTCCCCCGGTGCTCGGTGAGGGTGCTGCCAAGCTGGCTCCCGTGCAGGAGATTGCGGATTACGTGATAAGGGAGACCAGCAGGCGGGAGCTGGCAGGAAAGAGGGTTGTGATAACCGCAGGTGCCACGGAGGAGAGGATAGACAGCATAAGGATAATAACCAACAGGAGCTCGGGGAGGATGGGCATCGCCCTCGCAAAGGAGGCTTTCTACAGGGGCGCTGACGTAACCCTTATAGCCGGCAGGCTGGCACTTGAGCCCCCCAGGTACGTTGAGCACGTGCCTGCGCTGAGCGTGGAGGAGATGCTTGAGGAGGTGAAGAGGCACACCAGGGGGGCTGACGTGTTCATCTGCGCCGCCGCCATAGGGGACTTCTTGGTTGAGTCGCCTGCGGAGGGCAAGCTGAGCTCCTCGGAGGAGCACACCCTGAAGCTCAAGCCCGCTCCCAAGGTCCTGGAGGCGGTGAAGGACAGGAAGATGCTCAAAGTTGCCTTCAAGGCGGTGTACGCGGCTGGGATGGAGGACATGATAAACGAGGCCAAGAGCCTGCTTGAGAGGCAGAACCTTGACCTTGTTATCGCCAACGACGTGTCAAAGGGCATATTCGGCTCCGAGGATACGGAGACCGTTATGGTTGATGACGAGGACTTCAGGGCGTTCCCGAGGATGCCGAAGGAGGAGATATCCTACCACATATTTGAGGAGGTGTGCAGGAGGCTCAGGAGGTGAGGGGCAGAGCCTTTGCCCCCGCCCACATCACAGCCTTCTTTGAGCCCTGCTTTGCCGAGGCTCCAGAGCGCACAGGTTCGCGGGGTGCGGGTGTTACCCTGGAGCAGGGGGTCACCACCGAGGTGGTGGCGGAGCGCTCGGAGCGCAGCAGGGTGGAGGTGTGGCTGAACGGCAGGAGGTGCAGGTGCCCCGTCAGCGTGAGGGTTGCGGAGGCGCTGCTTGAGCTCAGGGGGGAGAGCCACGCTGTGGTGGTCTCCCACAGGTGTGAGGTTCCCGTTGCCCAGGGGCTGGGAGCGAGCGGAGCGGGGGCTCTCAGCACCGCCATAGCCGTGAGCAGGGCTCTGGGGCTGAGGCTGAGCGCACGCTGCCTCGGAAGGCTTGCTCACCGCGCTGAGGTTGAGTGCATGACCGGACTGGGGGATGTCATCGCCCAGCTCAGCGGCGGGCTGGTGGTGCGGGTTTCTCCGGGGGCGCCAGGCGTGGGGGAGGTGGAGAGGTTCTACTGCGAGGGTGAGCTGGGGGTGCTGGTGCTTGGGGGTGAGCGCCCGACCAGCGGGTGCCTGCGAGATTTAAATAGCTCGGAGGTGCACACCGCCGCCAGGGGGTGTCTGGAGAGGATTCTGGAGGAGCCGGAGCTGTCAAACCTGCTCTACCTTTCAAGAAAGTTTGCCCTCAGTACGGGGCTGGCTTCAGGGAGGCTTAAAGAGGCTCTGCTCATGCTTGAGAGGCGTGGCATAAGCGCCGGGATGTGCATGCTCGGCAATGCGGTGTTCGTTGACGTGGAGGATGCGGAAAGAGCGGGGGAGCTGCTCAACCTGCAGCCCCTTAGATTCAGAGCTGGGTGGCGCGGAGCTGGACCTGTATGAGCCTGGTTCACAACCTGCGAAACATCTTCCTCACGGGGCTGGTGGTGTTCGTCCCCTTAGTCGCCACAGCCTATGTGCTCTGGTTCGGCTTCAGCATACTGGACAACTTCATGAGGCCCGTGGTGGAGGAGGTGGCGGGGAGGTACGTGCCGGGGGTGGGGATGCTCATGACCCTGCTGCTCATCCTCTCGGCGGGCGCCCTCGCCAGGATGGCGCTGGGCAGAAGGCTGGTGATGATGGTGGAGCAGGCGATTATGCGGGTGCCCTTAGCAAAGACGGTTTACTCCACGGTGAAGCAGGCGAGCGAGGCTGTGATTGACTCCAGCAGGAAGGGGTTCAAGGGCGTGGTGCTGGTTGAGTACCCCAGGAGGGGGTGCTACGTGCTGGGCTTCACCACCGGCGCGGGCGTGCAGGAGGCGCGGGAGGTTACGGGGAAGCCCCTGATAAACATCTTCATACCAACCGCTCCCAACCCGACCTCGGGGATGATGGTGATGGTGCCGGAGGAGGAGATAATACCCCTGAGGATGAGCGTGGAGGACGGGCTGAAGCTGGTGATTTCGGGAGGATTCATGAAGGATGATTCCGCCTGAGCACCCAAGGTATGCCTCCCTGATGCAGAGGGAGAGGCTGGTGAGGGGTTTTGAGGAGGGAATGACGGTGCTGCAGGGGCTGATTGCCCACGGGAGGGGGGAGGCGTTTGACTACCTCATAGGGGAGAGGACGATTCCGGAGGCGCTCTCGGCGATCAAGGCGGGTGCCGCCGCGCTGGTGCTCGCCTCCAAGCCGGTTATCTCGGTAAACGGCAACACCGCGGTGCTGTGCCCCGAGGAGCTGGTGAGGCTGAGCGAGGCGCTGAATGCACCCTTAGAGGTGAACCTGTTCTACAGGTCGGAGGAGAGGGCGAGGAGGATAGCTGAGCACCTGAGGAGGCACGGGGCTGAGAGGGTGCTGTGGAGGTGCGACGCTGAGATTGAGGGGCTGAGCAGCGAGCGCAGGAGGGTGAGCTCCTCCGGGATATACGCCTCCGATGTGGTGCTTCTCGCAATTGAGGACGGGGACCGCACCTTAGCTCTCAAGAGGCTGGGGAAGCGGGTGGTGGCGATAGACCTGAACCCGCTGTCAAGGACGGCGCAGGAGGCGGATATAACCGTGGTGGACGAGGTTACCAGAGCGCTGCCCCTGCTTACCGCCCAGGTGCAGTGCATGCAGGGCATGAGCGCCGAGGAGCTCGCCTCAGTGCTTGAGGGGTTTGACAACCGCAGGAACCTGGGGAGGGTGCTGGAGCACATGCGCAGGCGCCTGAGGGAGCTGAGCGGGCAGAGCGGGTGAGCCGAACATGCTCGGAATTCTGAAAATGTTCGGGGAAAGGATAATGTAGGCACCCGCTCGCAGGTTATGCCGGTGATGCGTTATGGAAAGGATGAGTGTGCACTCCAGCATCAACGAGATGCAGGAGATGGTGGGGGGTGAAATCAGCACCGTTGCCGACAGGTATGAGGCGCAGAAGAGCAAGTGCGGCTTCTGCGTTAAGGGGCTGAGCTGCCAGCTGTGCAGCATGGGTCCATGCAGGATAAGCGAGAAGGCACCGAGGGGTGCCTGCGGAATAGATGCAAACGGCATGGCGATGCGCAACATGCTTCACAGGAACATAATGGGCGCTGCCGCCTACTCCTACCACGCCGTTGAGGCTGTTAAGACGCTCAAGGCAACCGCAAAAGGTAAGACGCCCTTCAGGATATCTGCACCCGAGAAGCTCATAGCCTTCGCGCAGGCGCTGGGCATTGAGACGGAGGGCAGGGAGATAAACGACGTGGCAATAGAGGTGGCTGATGCCGTGCTTGCGGACATGAACAGGGATGCCGACGAGCCCAGCAGGCTGGTTGAGACCTTCGCTCCCGAGAAGAGGAAGGAGCTCTGGAGGAAGCTGGGGATATTCCCCGGAGGGGTGCTGCACGAGATAATGGTGAACGCCGCCTCCAGCATGACCAACGTGGACAGCAACTACGTGTCCCTCGCCCTGAAGGCGATGCGCATGGGCATAGCCACAGCCTTCCAGGCGCAGCTCAGCCTTGAGGTGATTCAGGACGTGCTCTTCGGCGTGCCAAAGCCGCACAGGGGCTACGTTGACCTGGGCATTGTTGACCCGGAGTACGTGAACATCGCCGTGAACGGGCACGAGCCCTTCGTGGGCGCCGCCCTGATTGAGCTGGCGAAGAGGAAGGAGGTGCAGGAGAGAGCGAAGCAGGCGGGTGCCAAGGGGCTGAAGATAGTGGGCTCCATTGAAACAGGGCAGGAGCTGCTGCAGCGCTACGAGGTGGACGAGGTGTTTGTTGGGCTGACGGGCAACTGGATTACCCAGGAGTACCTGCTCGCCACCGGCGCTATAGACGTGTTCGCCATGGACATGAACTGCTCCCTTCCGAATCTTGCGGAGTATGCTGAGAAGTACGGGGTCACCTTAGTGCCTGTGTCAAAGCTGGTGAGGATGCGCGGCGTGGATGAGAGCATTGACTACAAGCCAGAGCTGGTGGAGGAGCAGGCGGAGAAGCTGATTGAGCTGGCGATAGAGAACTTCAGGAAGAGGAAGGGTAAGCCAGCAAGGGTGCCGAAGCGGAAGCAGGAGGCTGTGGTGGGCTTCTCCATAGAGAGCATCCTTGACGCCCTCGGCGGAAGCCTGGACCCCCTGCTGGAGGCGATAAAGAGCGGTGACATAAAGGGCGTCGTCGCCCTTGTGAGCTGCACAACGCTTAGAAATGGCCCCCACGATGAGAACACCGTCACCATAGCGAAGGAGCTGATAAAGAGGGATATCCTGGTGCTCAGCATGGGGTGCGGCAACGCCGCCGTGCAGGTGGCTGGGCTCACAAGCTTAGAGGCGCAGGAGCTCGCTGGCGAGAGGCTGAGGAAGGTGCTGAAGGCGCTGAACATCCCGCCCGTGCTCAGCTTCGGCACGTGCACAGACACCGGCAGGCTGGCGCAGCTCGTGGTTGCCATAGCCAACGAGCTGGGCGTGGACACGGCGCAGCTCCCCATCGCTGCAACAGCTCCAGAGTACATGGAGCAGAAGGCAACCATAGACGCGGTGTTCGCCGTCGCTCTGGGGGTGTACACCCACGTGGCGCCCCTGCCGCCTGTGACGGGCGCACCGGAGCTGGTGAAGCTGCTCACCGAGGACGTGGAGAACATAACCGGAGGCAAGCTGGCGCCGGAGTGCGACCCCATTGAGGCGGTGGACTGGATTGAGAAGCACATCATGAAGCGCAGGAAGGAGCTTGGAATTTAGACGTTAGGCAGCAGTGCTCTGGTGATGCGGCGATTCTGGAAGGAGACCGACTACTTAGACGGAGAGGTCAGCGCGGGCGCTGTGGTGCTGCCAGCGGGAGAGTGCGCATGGGCAGCCAGGAAAGGCTGCTACATGTGCGGGTATTCGGAGATGGAGAGGCGCTCCTCTCCATCATCCATTATTCACACCCTCTCTCAGGCTCTGAGGGAGCTCGGGGAGGTTGAGTATCTGAAGATATTCAACTCGGGCAGCTTTTTTGATGAGAGCCAGATTCCAGCCAGGACCAGGCTCAGGATATACCGCATGCTCAGCTCTAAGGGCTTCAGGAGGGTGCAGGTTGAGTCAAGGCCAGAGTTTATAACGCCTGAGGTGCTGGAGGAGGCTGTGAGTGAGCTTGATGCAGAGCTTGAGGTTGGAATAGGGCTTGAGAGCGCCAGCGACTATGTCCGGGAGGTTTTTGTTAACAAGGGGTTCAGCCTTGAGGACTTCAGGGAGGCTGTGGAGAGGTGCAGAGCTGCGGGGGTGCTGGTAAAAGCCTACCTGCTGATAAAGCCCCCCTTCATGAGCGAGGGGGAGGCGGTGCTGGATGCGGTGGAGAGCGGGAGGGTTGCCGCCAGGCTGGGGGTGCACAGGCTGAGCTACAACCCTGTGTGCGTCCACCGTGGAACGCCGCTGGAGGGGATGTTCTTCAGGGGCGAGTACTCCCCGCCCTGGCTGTGGAGCGTGGTGGAGGTGCTGCTGAGGGTTAAGAAGAGGGTGCGCATCCCCGTGGTGTGCCACCCCTCGGGCGCGGGCACCAGGAGGGGCGCCTCAAACTGCAGGAGGTGCAGCGGGGGGGTTGCCAGGGGGATACGCAGGTTCTCAGCCACCCAGGAGGTGGAGCACCTGAGGAGGCTGGAGTGCGGGTGCAGGGAGCGCTGGAAGGTGGAGCTCGGTGTGGAGGTGGGGGCGAGGTGAGGTTTGAGGTGAGGGGGGTTTACGGGGGAAGAGCGGAGGGGAGGCTGGTGGTCAGCCCGGAGCCCGTATCCTTCCTGGGCGGGGTTGACCCGGAGAGCGGCAGGGTGAGGGAGCGCTCCCATCCCTTGGAGGGGGTGGATATCTCCGGGAAGCTGCTGGTGCTTCCCCGCTCAAAGGGCTCAACGGTGGGGTGCTACGTGCTCTACGCCATGAGGAAGAGGGGCACCGCACCCGCTGGTATAGTGTGCACCGAGGCGGATGAGCTGCTGGTGAGCGGGGCGGTTATATCTGAGCTCCCCCTGGCGGTGTGCTCCCGCAGGGTCTTAGAAGAGCTGCTGGTTAGCATGGGGCGCAGGGGGGTGCTTGAGCCAGAGCTCGGGTATCTGGAGGTGCTGGAGTGAGGTTTGAGGAGCTGGTGTCCAGGGGGTTTGTGATACACGGCGTGAGGGGGGAGGAGGTGCCGGTTTTTGAGGTCACCCCCATATACTCCCACGCCGACAGCTTCAGAGCTGTGCTCCGAGCCTTTGAGGGCACCCCCTACTACCCGGTGTACAGGAAGACCAAGGAGGGGAAGTACGTCATAACCTTCATACCGAAGCGGGAGCACACCAGCACGAGCCCCTGGGTGAACTTGGCTCTGCTGGTGCTCACCATGGGGAGCGTTACCATTGCCGGGTACCTGTGGTGGGCCGAGGGAGACCTGGTGCTCAGCCTCGTGTTCGCGGGGGCGCTGCTGAGCATCCTGGGGGGGCACGAGCTGGGGCACTACGCCGTCGCGAGGGCGAGGAGGATGAACGCCAGCCTGCCGATGTTCATACCCGTGCCCCCCAACATATTCCCCTTCGGCACCATGGGGGCGGTTATAACCATGCGCTCCCCAGTGCCGGATAGGAGCTCCTTGGTGGCGCTGGGAATAGCTGGACCTCTGACAGGGTTCCTGCTCGCCCTTCCGGTTGCCGCCTACGGGCTGAGCCACTCCCAGCCCTTGGAGCTCCCGGAGGCGGAGGAGGGGATAGCCTTCTCCATGCCCCTCGCCATGCAGCTGCTCGCATCCCTCGTGCTGCCCCACCAGGGTGGTGGAGTGGCGCCTCATCCCCTGGCTATGGCGGGGTGGATAGGGCTCTTCGTGACCTCCATAAACCTCATACCCTTGGGGCAGCTGGACGGGGGGCACATCATCAGAGCCTTAGCACCAAGGCGCCACAGGATGGTGTACAGGGGGGTGTTCGCGCTCCTCCTGGGCTCGGCGGTGCTCTGGCCGGGGTGGCTGGTGTGGGCGGTGGTGGCGTACGTCCTCACGAGGCTGAGGCACCCGGGACCTCTTGATGACGTGTCCCCGCTGAGCAGGAGGGCGAAGGTGCTCGCCGGTGTTGCGGCTGTGGTTATGGTGCTCAGCTTCATGCCGGTGCCTTTTGTGGTCTCCGGAGGGTGAGCATGAGGAGGAACCGCACCCTTGAGCGCAGGATAGCCAGGGAGAGGGTGGAGGTGCTCATGAGCCTCGCCTCTCAGGTCTTCAGAGAAGATAGGGGGCTTGCGAAGAGGTACGTGGAGCTCGCCCGGAGGATAGCCATGAGGTACAACCTGCGGTTTCCCAAGAGGTGGAAGAGGTGGTTCTGCAGGAGGTGCGGCAGCTTTCTGGTGCCGGGGGTGAACCTCAGGGTGAGGTGCAGGAAGCTCAGGGTCGTGTACACCTGCCTGGAGTGCGGGCACGTGAGGAGGGTGCCCTACGTCAGGGAGAAATTGCAAAAGAGATTGCAGACGCTACACACTAAGTCGTAAAGAGGTATACAAGGAGGTTGTGCATGCCGACGGTTTATGATGTTCCCCCTGCCGAGCTTATACGTGAGCTCACCGCAGAGCTGAAGAAGGTGCAGGAGGTAAAGCCACCGCGCTGGGCTGCCTTCGTGAAGACGGGAGCCAACAGGGAGCGCGCCCCGGTGCAGAAGGACTGGTGGTACATACGGGCAGCCTCGCTGCTCAGGAAGCTCTACGTGCACGGTCCCGTGGGGGTGCAGACCCTGAGGCGCTGGTACGGAGGAAGGAAGAACTGCGGCTCGGCTCCCGATGCGATTCGCGGGGGCAGCGGGGCGGTGATAAGGAACATCCTGCAGCAGCTTGAGAGCGCGGGGCTCGTGGAGAAGGGTGAGGGTGGAAGGAGGCTTACCCCGAAGGGGAGGAGCCTGCTTGACAGCATCGCCGCAAGGATTATGCGGAAGATGCCCGAACTCCAGAGGTACAGGTGAGCCAAGGTGGAGGATGCCGAGGAGATAAAGAGGAGGAAGCTGCTGGAGCTGCAGCGGCAGCTTCAGGAGGAGGCGCTCAGGCAGGAGCAGCTTAGGCAGATTGAGGAGCAGAAGAGGGTGCTGATGAGGAGCATCCTGACGCCCGAGGCGAGAACCAGGCTGGCGAACATAAAGATGGCGCGCCCGGAGTTCGGCGCCCAGGTTGAGGCGCTGCTGATTCAGCTCGCCCAGAGGGGGCAGATAAAGAAGCCGCTGACGGACCAGCAGCTAAAGGATATTCTGAGGAGGGTTACGCCTAAGAAGAGGGATATAAAGATCAGGAGGGTGTAGCTTTGAGCAGGGTCACGCTCGCCAGGAAGATAAGGATGAGCAAGGCTGAGAGGCAGAACAGACCTGTGCCCGTGTGGGCGATTGCAAAGACGGGGGGAAGGGTGAGAACTCACCCCAAGCGCAGGTACTGGAGGAGAAGAAAGCTGAAGGTGTAGGGCGATGGCTGTTGAGAGGGTTTACACGCTCAGGTTCCACAGGATTAAGAGCACACCCAGAACGAAGAGGGCTGCGAAGGCGGTGCGGTACCTGAGGAGGTTCATCCAGCGGCACATGAAGGCTGAGAGGGTGGTTATTCAGGAGGAGGTCAACGAGGCGCTGTGGATGCGGGGAATTCAGAACCCGCCCGCAAGGCTCAGGGTGAGGGCTGAGAAGGAGGATGAGAGGAGCGATACCGTGGTGGTGAGCCTGGCGGAGTAGTTGCCATGCTCCTCCGCGCCGACTTCAACAGCAACTCAAGCATAGGCACCCTCGCAGCGGTTAATGACAGCGTTGCTGTGGTGCCTTCGCAGGCGCCTGAGGAGTTCGTGAGCACCCTGAGGGAAGCCCTGGAGGTTGAGGTGGTGAGAACCAGCATCTGCGGCACCTCCCTTGTGGGGGTGTTCCTGGCGATGAACAACCACGGTGCCTTGGTGTGCTCCCAGGTGAAGGAGAGGGAGCTCAGGGCGCTTAGAGAGGCGGGGGTGGAGGCTGAGGTTGTGGAGGAGAGGCACAACGCCCTGGGCAACCTGATTTTAGCCTCGGACAGGGGGGCGGTTGTAAGCTCCGAGCTGGGTGAGGAGACTCGGGAGGCGGTGGAGCGGGTGATGGGGTGCAGGGTTGAGGCTGTCACCAGCCTTGGTGGGTACAGAACGGTGGGGAGCATAGGGGCGGCCAACGCCAAGGGCGTGCTGCTGCACCCCGCTCTCGGTGAGGGGGAGCTGAGGCTGGTGGAGAGGGTGCTTGGTGTTAGAGCTGAGGTGGGCACGGTGAACATGGGGGTGGGGTTCGTGAGAACCGGCATTCTGGTGAACTCAAGGGGTGCCGTGGTGGGAAACGAGACCACGGGTGTGGAGATGATGCGTATCCAGGATGTTTTTGAGCTTCAGTGAGGTGGTTTGCATGAGGGTGAAGAGCTTCAGGGTTGAGGGCAGCTTCCTGTGCGGGGACAGGATGCAGAGGTTTTCGGTTGTGCGGAGGGGGGTGAGGGAGCAGGATGTTATTGAGAGGGTGCTCTCCGAGTTCGGAAGCCGCAACAGGGTGAAGAGGAGGAACATAAGGATTGACAGGGTGGAAGAGGTGGAGGAATGACGGAGGTGAAGGTTAACCCCGAGCAGGTGCTCGCCCAGTACCAGGCGCTGCGCTCCCAGGCGGAGGCGCTGAAGCAGAACATTGAGCTGATACTCACCCACATCGCCGAGTTCAGGCAGACCTTGGAGTGCTTGGAGGCTATCGGCTCGGGGGATAAGGTGGAGGCGCTCGTGCCCCTCGGCTCGGGTGCCTTCGTGAACGCCGAGCTGGGCAGGGTGGAGTCGGTGGTGCTCTCCGTGGGGGCTGATGTGGCGGTCAGGAAGAGCTTAGAGGAGGCGAAGAGGGACCTGAACTCCAGGATTGAGGAGCTGGAGAAGGTGAGGGAGGAGCACACCTCCAAGCTGAATGAGGTGCTCAAGGGCATGGAGGCCGTGGCTCCCTTAGTGGAGCAGATTGCGGTGGCTATGCAGAGGGCGCAGCAGCAGGAGATGCGGGATGTTCAGGGGGCTAAGGGACAGGGTTGAGCGGCTGGCTGGAAGGCTGCGCCGGGAGGTGGAGCTGGATGAGCGCAGGCTGGATGAGGTGCTGCAGGAGTTTGAGCTGTCCCTGCTGGAGAGCGATGTGGCGCTGAGCGTGGCTGAGGAGATATGCCAGGAGCTCAGAAAAGCGCTGCTGGGCAGGAGGGTGGGGAGGAAGGAGGTGGAGGAGGTTGTGAGGGACACCCTGAGGCGCTACCTGCTGGAGCTGCTCAGCATACCCGCCGAGGAGCTGGAGGAGAGGATAAGGAGGAAGGAGGAGAAGCCCTTCGTTATCATGTTCGTGGGGGTGAACGGAAGCGGCAAGACCACCACCCTGGCAAAGCTCGCCTACATGCTGGGCAGAAGGGGCTTTTCCTGCGTTTTTGCGGCAGCCGACACCTACAGGGCAGCCGCATCGGAGCAGCTTGAGAGGCATGCGGAGCGCCTGGGGATCAGGGTGGTGAAGCACGAGCGCATGTCTGACCCCGCGGCGGTGGCGTACGATGCCATTGCCCACGCGAGGAGCAGGGGGAAGGATGTGGTGCTTATAGACACCGCGGGGAGGATGGAGACCAACGTGAACCTGCTGGAGGAGATGAGGAAGATAGCCAGGGTGGCGAAGCCTGACATGGTGATATTCGTGGGGGATGCGCTCACGGGCAACGCCGCCGTGGAGCAGGCGGAGAGGTTCAACAGCATGGTTGAGGTGGATGGGGTCATACTGACCAAGGCTGATGCGGATGCCAAGGGGGGGACCGCTATAAGCGTGGTGCACGCCATCCGCAAGCCCGTGCTTTTCCTGGGCACGGGGCAGGAGTACGGGGACCTGGTGAGGTTTGAGCCCGGGAAGCTGGTGAGGGAGATAGTGGGTTAAAGCCTCAGGCTGACTATCTCGGGGGGGCAGTTCAGCCTTACGGGAAGCCACCCGGTGCCCGTTCCCCTGGTAACGTACATCACCGTGCC
Organism: Candidatus Hydrothermarchaeota archaeon; assembly: GCA_015521945.1. Taxonomy (GTDB): domain Archaea; phylum Hydrothermarchaeota; class Hydrothermarchaeia; order Hydrothermarchaeales; family BMS3B; genus JAADFH01. Next base: position 1,549 of record WANG01000007.1, on the reverse strand, counting down.
CGAGACGGTGAAGCTTCCGTAGTCAAACCTGCGGTACTCCTTAGGGAGGGGCAGCCACAGGGCTCCAAGCAGTGGAAGGCGCACCTGGCCGCCGTGAGTGTGCCCGGCGAGCACCGCGGTTACCCTGCCGGCAGCCTCGCCTATTATCTGGGGGGAGTGGGCGAGGAGAAGCACTGGTTGAGAGTCAACCCCCTCAAGAGCCTTATCCAGCCTGGCGTGGTAGGTGAAGGGGTCCTCAACCCCGGCAAGCCAGAAGCCGTCCAGGTAAACCGAGGTGTTCCCCAGCACCTCTGCGGTATCCCCAAGCGCCTTCTGAAGCTCCTCTGCTCCGAGCCCCTGCCAGTGGTCGTGGTTCCCGGGTACAACGTAAACCTCGGCGAACTCGGAGATGGCGCCCAGCATCTCCTTGGCTTTGGGTATGTCCCTCCTGAAGCTCACCACGTCCCCCGTGTGGAACACGTACTCGGGCCTCTCCCTCCTCACGAGCTCCACCGCCTCCTCTATGCTGTACACGGAGGTGGAGAAGTGGGTGTCGGATATCTGAACCGCCCTCCTGCGCACCCCCAGGGGGAGCTGCTGGCGGGTTACCTGGAGGCTCATGGCTTCGGTGATGGATGCTCCACCCCCCAGCGCAGCCGTAGCCGCTGCCACCGCCCCGAGCTTCAGGAACCTGCGCCTGTTCATCCTGCATAGATATCCGCGTGGGGGGTAGTTATCTCTTTTGGAGGCGCCCGAGGATGGGCGCTAAGAGCGCCAGCAGGAGGGGGAGAAGGGGGGCACACACGCCACGCTGCTCCTGCGGGGGAGGTGCCTGCGCCTCACCCTCCTGAGCTCCAGCATCTGCGCTTTCCTCCCTCCCGGGCATCTCCGGCGCTTCCCGCGTGGGCGGCGCCTCTGCCTCGGCTTGCTTAGTCACCTGAGCCTCCTGAGGAGCCAGGGGCAGCGCCACCCGCACCTCCTTCACCTTGCTGCCAGCAACCGCAAACCAGCTCAGCTCCTTCACCTCGGCGGTGTAGTACACGTACCCCAGGGCTTCCTTTACCCTTCTTGTCTCAAGGGGCTGCCACCCCTCACTGAGGTGGTAGAGCACCACCGATGAGGCGTTTATGCGGTTGTCCTCAAGCCAGGTGGTGTTCACCCTGAAGGTTATCCTGAGCTTCTCCAGGTACTTCTTCCCGGTGTACTCTATCCTGAAGTAGCGGTAGGTATTCCCAGGTGCTGCCTCAAGGTGCTCCGGCTTCTCGGGGTAGGTGAGCACCCTAAGCTTTGTGTTGAAGAGGTCCTTAGTGGTGAATATCTCTATGTCCGAGATTTCGGGAGCTTCGGGGGTGCGGAAGTAAACCCTGTAGCCCTCTCCTGCACGCACCGCTGGTATAACCACCTCATTTCCCTGCTTTTCGGCACCTCCGCTGATACCTCCTCCTGCACCTCCACCACCTCCCCCTGCACCGCCGCCGGTGCTGCTCTTCCCTGCCACCGAGAAGGTTACCGCTGGAGTGGCGTTGACGTTGCCAGCGGTGTCGTTTGCCCAGAGGTAGAAGGTGTAGCT
>WANG01000006.1 GCA_015521945.1 Candidatus Hydrothermarchaeota archaeon | reverse complement strand
CTGGAGTTCCTGAGCAGCTCGCTCACACCCTCAGCCCTGCCCCCGCTCCTGAGCACCTCCACCAGCATGTCCATGGTTGCAAGCCACCGCTGGGCGAGCATGTCCCTGCGGCTCAAGGCTCGCACCTCCTGGTCTCCACGTACTCGCTCGTCAGGTAGCGGTACGCCGAGTATGCGGCGCTCACCCCCTCGGCAACGCTTATTATCGCCTGCCTGAACCCGCCTGAGGTGACGTCTCCAGCCGCAAACACCCCCGGCATGCTCGTCCTTCCCTTCTTGTCGGTGACAACCTCACCCTTCTCGTTCACCTCCACCCCCAGCTTAACCGCAAGCTCGCTTCTGGGCACGCCACCTATAGCCACGAACACGCCGTCAACCTCAAGCCTCTCGGTGCGCCCGTGCCTCTCCATGACCACCTCCCTCACCACATCATCCCCCGCTATCTCCACCACGTTGGTGTGGTTTATTATCTCAATCCTGGGGTTCTCCTCAACCTTCCTGAGGTTCGGAGGCTCCGCGTGCAGCCCCTCATCCCTGCACAGGATGTAAACCTTCTGCGCGTACTCAGCCACCAGCAGCGCCTCCTTTGCAGCGCCGTCACCTCCCCCGACCACCGCCGCCCTTCTGTCCCTGAGCAATGGGGCGTCGCAAAGGGCGCAGTAGTAAACACCCCTGCCCTCAAACCTGTCCGCATTCTTCGCCGGCAGCTTCCTGTGAGCGGTGCCCGTAGCCAGGATAACGCTCTTCGCCTGGTACCTCCCAGAGCCAGTTGCAACCTCAAACCCGTTGCACACCTTCCTTATCTCCTCAACCCTCTCCTCCACCAGCTCAACCCCGTAGTGCCTCGCGTGCTCAAGCAGCCTTCCAGCCAGCTCCGTACCCGAGATGCTCACAAAGCCCGGATAGTTCTCAACCAGAGTGGTGGTGGCTATCAAACCCCCCGCATCCTCACCCACGATAAGGGTGCGCAGGTTCAGCCTGCCGGCGTACATCCCTGCGCCCAGACCAGCCGGACCCGCACCGACCACGCACACATCATACACGCAAACCACCCCTTAACTCCTGCTCCATCTGGCAATAAATACGTTTGGGCAACTTGCCACTCCGTAATCCGAAAGGTTTTTAACATCTGCATGAGAGGTAGCATGAATGCGGAGGTACCTGCTGTTACTGGTGGCGGGCATGGTTCTCGGGGGTAGCGGAGCCATGCTGCTCTCCAAGACGGTGAGCGCCACACCTCCGGAGCGTGAGGAGATATACAACCTCTTCCAGTGCCCCTGCTGCGGTCAGCCCATAAGCGCCGGGTGCTGCGAGCTCGCCATTGAGCGCCAGGCCTATGCTGACGGGTTAATAGACGCTGGTCTTGGCAGGGAGGAGGTAATCCTCAGGTACATTGAGAGGTACGGTATAGACTCCTTCAGGGACCAGAAGCTGAGGGAGGAGTACCGCCAGAAGCTGCTGGAGAGGGCGCCTGAGAACAGGGGAGTGGTGAAGGCGGAGACCACGGAGCTGGACCTGGGGGAGGTCAGCGTGGCAGGGGGAACCGTGGTGAGGGATGTGAGGATAACCAACGCGGGCAACCGGGAGCTTGAGCTCCTCAGCCTATACACCTCCTGCTCCTGCACCACCGCCTCCATAGTTTACCGCGGCTACGAGAGCGAGAGGTACGGAATGGAGGCTGGGAGCATAAACGTGGGGCTTGAGCCGGGGGAGAGCGCCACCCTGAGAATATACTACGACCCCACCGTGCACAGCGACCTCAGGGGGCTGGTGATTCGCAGCGTGTACCTGCGCACCTCCGACCCCGTAACTCCGGTGCTCACGGTCAGGCTCAGGCTGGTGCAGGTGGAGTAGCTACGATAAGATTTTTAATGGGTAACCTTCGGAATGGTTGAGATGGTGCTTGAGAAGCTTGGCGAATCGCTGAGCGGTGTTATAAGGAGGATTACCAGAGCAGGGGCGCTTGACGAGAAGCTTGTGAAGGAGCTCGTGAGGGAGATTCAGCGAGCCCTGCTCAGCTCGGATGTTAACGTAAAGCTCGTTCTGGAGCTCAGCAGGCGCATAGAGGAGAGAATGCTCAGGGAGAAGCCGCCTGCTGGCCTCAGCAGAAGAGAGCACGCCGTTAAGGTGGTATATGAGGAGATTCTCACCCTGCTCGGGGGGAAAGCCCCGGGCAGCATGCCCTCAAGGGCGAGGATAATGATGGTGGGGCTCCAGGGCTCGGGCAAGACCACCACCACCGCCAAGATTGCAAGGTACTTCCAGAAGCGGGGGCTGAGAACCGCCATAATCGCCGCCGACACCCAGCGCCCAGCGGCGTACGAGCAGCTGGTGCAGCTTGTGGAGAAGTACAGAATCCCTGTTCTGAGGAAGGAGAGCGGAAGCGCCGCTGAAATTGTGAGGCATGCGGTGAAGGAGGGCGGGAAGGCGGACATCCTCATTCTTGACACCGCAGGGAGGCACAGGAGCGAGGAGGAGCTTTTTGAGGAGATGGAGGAGCTCGCCAGGATATTTGAGCCGGATGAGAAGCTTCTGGTTATTGACGCCAGCATGGGGCAGCAGGCGGGTGCTCAGGCTGAGGCGTTCTCCAGGAGGATAGGCATAACCGGGGTGGTGCTCACAAAGCTGGACGGCTCCGCGAGGGGTGGCGGCGCTCTCTCAGCGGTGGCGGCCACGGGCGCGCCCGTGCGCTTCATAGGCACAGGGGAGCGCATTGATGACCTTGAGGAGTTCAACCCCGAGCGCTTCATCTCCCGCCTGCTGGGCATGGGCGACATACAGGCGCTGATTGAGAAGGCTAAGGAGAGCATGGACGAGAGCGCCGCAAAGGACATCTTAAAGGGCGACTTCACCCTTGACGACCTCTACTCCCAGATAGAGTCCCTCAGGAAGATGGGTCCCCTCTCGGGGATACTGAGCATGCTCCCGGGCTTCGGTGGGGGAATGCCGAAGGAGGTGGCTGAGATAACGGAGAGCAGGATGAGGAGGTTCCTGGTGATAATGGACTCCATGACCAAGGAGGAGAGGAGGAACCCGAAGATAATAAACGCCTCAAGGGTGAGGAGAATCGCCATGGGCTCGGGGAGCAGGGTGGAGGACGTTAAGGAGCTGCTCAGGTATCATGCCACCATGAAGAAGGCGATAAAGAGCTTCAAGAAGGGAAGAGGCAGGGGATTCACCCAGCTCGCCAGGATGATGCGGGGAATGAAGATTTAGAGGAGGTGCAGCATGAGGGTATTCAAGTACCACGGTACGGGAAATGACTTTGTGCTGGTGGAGAATCTCAACCACACCATACCCGAGGAGGAGAAGAAGGAGCTTGCGGTGAAGCTCTGCAACCGCAGGCTGGGGGTGGGCGGGGATGGCATGCTCCTTGTGGAGCCCTCGGAGAGCGCGGACGTGAGGTTCAGGTACTTCAACAGCGACGGCAGCGAGGCAGGGATGTGCGGAAACGGGATGAGGTGCTTTGCCAAGCACGTCTATGACTTCAGCATCGTGGGGCGCAGGTGCATGAGGGTTGAGACGCCAGCGGGTGAGGTGAGGGTGTGCGTGATTCGCTCTGAGGGGGCGAGGGGTGAGGTCAGCGTGAACATGGGGGCTCCGAGGTTTGAGCCGGCGCAGGTGCCGGTGAGGGCTGAGAGCGCCCTGAGGCTCAGGCTTGAGACGCCAGCGGGTGAGGTGGAGGTGAGCGCCGTGAACACGGGCGTGCCCCACGCCGTGGTGTTCGTGGAGGATGTGGAGGAGGTGGATGTGGAGGAGCTGGGCAGGGCTATACGGTGGCATCCCGTGTTTCCTGAGGGAGCCAACGTGAACTTCGTGCAGGTGCTGGATGGCAGCGCCCTGAAGGTGCGCACCTACGAGAGGGGTGTGGAGGCGGAGACGCCCGCCTGCGGCACCGGGATAACAGCCTCCTGCGCCGTTGCCATGGAGCTGGGTATGGTGGAGGGGAGGGAGATAAAGGTGCTGGCGAGGGGCGGGGAGCTGGTGGTGAGCGCCGAGGATGGAGAGGGGGAAAGGAGCTTCTGCCTTACCGGACCCGCGGTGAGGGTGTTCAGAGCGGAGGTGGATGCGCTTGGGCAGCACTGAGAGGCTCAGGGAGATTGACAGGAGGTGGGCGGAGCGCTGGAGCAGGGAGAGGGTATTTGAGGCTGACCCAGATGAGCGGGAGAAGGTGTTCGTGACCTTCCCCTTCCCCTACATGAACGGTCCCCTGCACTTGGGCCATGCCTTCACCTCCACCAGGGTTGATGTTTACGCACGTTTCAAGCGGATGCAGGGGTACAACGTGCTCTTCCCCTGGGCGTGGCACCTAACGGGGGAGCCGATCGCCGGGGCTGCGGAGCGGGTCAGGCGGGGAGATGAGGCGCAGCTCAGGATATTCAGGGAGGTTGACGGGGTACCCGAGGAGGAGCTGGAGAAGTTTACTGACCCCGAGTACATCGCCAGGTACTACATAAGGGAGGCGAAGAAGGTGCTGCATGAGCTGGGGCACAGCATTGACTGGCGCAGGGAGTTCACCACCACCAGCCTGAATCCCGCCTTCTCAAGGTTCATTGAGTGGCAGTACCTGACCCTCAGGGAGAGGGGGTACGTTACCAAGGGTACCCACCCGGTGGTGTGGTGCCCCCACGATGCCTCCCCGACGGGGGACCACGACAGGCTGAAGGGCGAGGGGGTCTCCCCCACCAAGTTCGTGCTCCTGAAGTTTCCCTTTGAGGACGCCTACCTTGTTGCCGCCACCCTGAGACCGGAGACCATCTACGGTGTTACCAACATGTGGCTCAATCCAGAGGCGGAGTACGCGAGGGTGAGGGTGGGGGAGGAGGTGTGGATAGTGAGCTCCCAGGCGGTGCCCAAGCTGAGGGAGCAGAAGGAGGGGGTGGAGCTCATAGAGGTGCTCGGGGGTGCCGAGCTCATAGGCAGGTGGTGCACCGACCCTGTTAGCGGCAGGAGGGTGCCCGTGCTTCCGGCGAGCTTTGTTGACCCCGGGAGCGCCACGGGTGTTGTCATGTCGGTGCCGTCCCATGCCCCCTACGACTACGTGGCTCTCAGGGAGCTGCAGCGGAATCCTGAGAGAGCGGCTGAGTACGGGGTTCCAGAGGAGGTGCTCGGGAGCATAGAGCCCATCTCCCTGATTGAGACCCCCGGGTACGGGGAGCACCCTGCGATTGAGGTGTGCGAGGAGATGGGCATTGAGAGCCAGGAGGATGAGCGCTTGGAGGAGGCAACCGAGCGGGTTTACAGGGATGAGTACTACAAGGGCGTGCTGAAGCAGAACACCGGCGAGTACGCCGGCATGCGGGTGGAGGAGGCAAAGGAGAGGCTTATCTCTGATTTCGTGGCGAGGGGTATTGCGGATGTCATGTACGAGCTCCTGGAGGAGGTGGTGTGCAGGTGCGGAACTCGGTGCTTAGTGAAGATTCTCAAGGACCAGTGGTTCCTGAGGTACAGCGACGAGGGGTGGAAGGCGAGGGTCAGGGAGGCGCTGCGTGGCATGCGCATCCTCCCGGAGGAGGCGAGGGCGAGCTTTGAGAACACCATTGAGTGGCTTGAGGACAAGGCGTGCGCCAGGAAGGGGGGGCTCGGAACCCCGCTGCCCTGGGACCCCGAGTGGAAGGTTGAGACCCTGAGCGACTCCACGGTTTACATGGCGTTCTACACCATCGCAAAGCACGTGAACCAGGGGAAGGTGGACGGGGAGAGGCTGAGCAGGGAGGTGTTTGACTACCTGTTCTACGGGAAGGGCAGCCCTGAAGAGCTGGCGCAGAGGTGCGGTGCCTCCCCGGAGACCCTGAGGGAGATGAGGCGGGAGTTCCTGTACTGGATGCCCGTGGACCTGCGGAACTCGGCGAAGGAGCTCATTCCAAACCACCTGACCTTCTTTGTGTTTCACCACGTTGCCCTGTTTGAGCCCGAGCTCTGGCCCAGAGCGATAGCGGTTAACGGGATGATAAGCATTGAGGGGCACAAGATGTCAAAGAAGGCAGGGAACTTCATCACGGTGCGCAGGGCGCTGGAGGAGTACGGCGCAAGCGTTACCAGGTGCGCCCTGATGTACGCCAGCGAGGGGATGCGGGACCCTGACTGGAGCGCCAAGCGTGCCCAGGACATGAGCGCCAGCCTCAGCGGGGTTCTCAGGGTGATTGAGGAGCTTGCGGGCAGGGAGGAGTGGAGGGAGGAGGAGCGCAACGTTGACCGGTGGCTGAGGAGCAGGGTGCAGAGGCACGTGCGGGAGGCTACCGAGTGCTTAGAGGAGATGCGCACCCGCTCGGCGCTTCAGGCGGCGCTCTTTGACTTCCACAACGACCTGAGGTGGTACCTGCGCAGGGATGTGCCCCACAGGGAGACCTGCATGCAGGCGCTCAGGGTGTGGGTGAGGCTTCTCGCCCCCTTCGCCCCCGCCCTGTGCGAGGAGTGCTGGAGCATGCTGGGGGGTGAGGGGATGGTGAGCACCGCCCCCTGGCCAGAGTTCAGGGAGGAGGAGCTCAGCCCTGAAGCAGAGGCGGGGGAGGAGCTGGTGCTGCAGACCTACGAGGACGTGCAGAGCATAATCAGCGTCACTGGCATTGAGCCTTCTAAGATATTCATATACACCGCCCCGGAGTGGAAGTGGAGGGTGCTGGAGGAGGTGCAGAGGCAGGAGAGCAGGGACTTTGCAACCATCATGCAGAGGCTCATGCAGGTGCCCGAGCTGAGGAGCAGGGGGAAGGAGGTTGCCAGCGTGCTGCAGGAGATCCTGAAGGG
>WANG01000005.1 GCA_015521945.1 Candidatus Hydrothermarchaeota archaeon | reverse complement strand
TCAGGTTTTCACCCCCAGGGAGATAGCGGAGCAGGTGGACAAAGTGCTTGACATAGTGAGCTTCGTGCTCGGGGGCATAGCGGGCATCTCCATGGTGGTGGGCGGGGTGATAATAATGAACACCCTCCTGACCTCGGTTATGGAGCGCACGAGGGAGATAGGGGTGATGAAGGCGGTGGGGGCGAGCAGCATGCAGGTGCTGCGCATCTTCCTAATAGAGGCTGCCCTCATCGGGCTCACTGGCGGGGTGCTGGGAGTTATCCTCGGGAGCGTGCTCGCCAAGCTTATAGAGCTCGCTGGAAGAGCCTACATGGGCTCCGGCTTTGTGGTGCTAATAACCCCAGAGCTCGTGCTTTTCAGCCTCATCTTCGCCCTCTTGGTGGGAGTGCTCTCAGGGCTCTACCCGGCTTACAGGGCGAGCAGGCTTGAGCCCGTGGAGGCGCTCAGGTACGAGTGAGCTCAGTGCTCTATGTAGGTTATCCCAGGCACCCTGGCGAGCACCATGCCCTCAAGGGTCACGGGCTTGAGCTGGTTGGCAAGCTTCACCGCCTGCTCCAAGCGGTACTCGCTCTCGGCGTGTATCTCCATGAGCACGTCTCCCCTGCGCACCTTCTCCCCCTTGCTTACGTGGAGCACTATGCCAGCTCCCTTGTCCTTTGGGGAGCCCGCCTCCCTCGCTATCTTCACTAAGGCGTGGTTGGATATCCCTATGACGTACCCCTCACCGTCGCTCCTTATCACCTCGGTGTACTCACCCACAGGGATGTCGCTCGCCCTGATGCTCCCGTCTCCCCCCTGGGCGTCTATTATCTCCCTGAACTTCTCCAGCGCCTTCCCCGAGGTCAGGAGCCTCTCAGCAGCCCTCTTGCCCTCGCCCCTGCCCGCAACGCCGCCCGCCTCCAGCAGCATCCCCGCAAGCTCTAAGGACTTCTCCACAAGGCTGCTGGGTCCTGCGCCCGCCTCAAGGGTGCTCAGCGCCTCCTTCGCCTCAAGCGCCGGACCTATCGCCCTGCCTATGGGCTTGTCCCCGTAGGTTATGGCGCACTCCACGTTTATGCCTATCCTCTCCCCCAGCTCAATGAACTCCCTGGCGTACCTCTTCGCCTCCTCCATGCTCTTCACCTTCGCCTCCCTGCCCATGGGTATGTCAATGACCACGTAGTCCGCCCCGACGGCGTACTTCTTCGCCATGACGCTGCACAGGGCCAAGTGGTGCGGGTCTATCGCCAAGGGGTACTCCACCTGTATGAAGATGTCATCCGCGGGGGCGAGGTTGAGCCCGCCGCCCCAGGCTATGATTCCGTTGGTCCTCTCCACTATCTCCCTTATCTCCTGAGCCGAGAAGCTCACGGGGGCGAGGACCTCCATCACATCCGCCGTGCCCGCTGCCGAGGTTATCGCCCTGGAGGAGGTCTTGGGTATAACCAGCCCCGCCGCCGCCACTATGGGCACTATGAGCAGGGTTATCTTGTTTCCCGGCACGCCGCCTATGCTGTGCTTGTCAAACACGGGCTTGCGCCTGAGCTCCAGCATCTCCCCGTTCTCAGCCATCTTCCTGCTCAGGCTGGCTGCCTCATCCATGCTCAGCCCGTGGATGTAGAGGGAGGTGATGAAGGCTGCTATCTCCACATCGCTCAGCTCCCTGCTCACCACGTCCTTCACTATGGCGTCAAGCTGGCTCTCGCTCAGCGTCTTCCCGTCCATCTTCATGCGTATGTACTCAACCGACCTGGGCTTGGTGGTGGGTGCAACTGCCACAACCGCCCCGTCGGAGAGGTTGAAAGCCTCCTGCAGGTCAAGGGTCACTCCCGCCTCCCCGGGTGAAATCGCCCCCTGGGACACGCTGACCCTGGCAACCCTGCTCGCCCCATCGGCGTAAACCTTCACCCTGTCCCCGGCGTGCACGCCCAGCTCGCGTGCGTCCTCGGAGTTCAGGGTTATCTCGTACTTCCCCTCCTTTATGTCCAGAACCTTAACTCTGAGCTTCTTCTGCATCCTCAAGACCCCCAATCATAGCGGCGAGCGAGTCCTCGTCCCTCGCTATACCCTCGCACGCCTCGGAGAGCATCAGGTTGACCGCACCGCCGTGCTCGCCCACGTTCCTGAAGTCGGTGCGCAGCCCCAGGATGCGCTTGCCCTTAGCGTAGGCGTACCCAACCTCAAAGGCGGTGCCGTCATCGCACGCCGCACCGTCAAGCACCGCAACCACCAGCTCAGCCTCGTCTATGCCCGAGAGGCAGCACCTGAATATCTCCTGCTTGGTTCCCGTGCACTCCCTCTGGGGCAGGAAGACCGAGTGCCCGAGCTCCGAGAGCATGCGGCTCACCCTGAGGTTGTACTCCCTCTCCGCGTTGCTGAAGAGAGGCGCAGCTAAGTAGATGCGCATGATGTAAAATTCAGGTTGAGGATGATAAACCTTGTCTTTCAGTGCATGAAAGTGGATGCCTGGCATGGGCTCTCGGAGAAGGTGAGGAGGGCGCTTGATGAGCTGGGGTTTGTCCCAACTCCAGTGCAGGAGCGGGCGCTGCCCGTGTTGCTCAGGGGAGCCCATGCGCTGGTCATCGCCCCAACGGGCATAGGGAAGACCGAGGCGGTGCTTCTGCCCCTCTTCAGCCGGCTGTGCGAGGACGCCTCCAGGAGGGGCATAAGCCTCCTCTACATTACCCCCCTCCGCGCCCTCAACAGGGACCTGATGAGCAGGCTGGAGTGGTGGGCTGAGCGCTTGGGGCTGAGCATAGACGTCAGGCACGGTGACACCTCCCAGTACCAGCGCAGAAAGCAGGCGCTCTCCCCGCCCGAGGTGCTCATAACCACCCCCGAGACCCTTCAGGCGCTGCTCACCGCCCCCATCATGCGCAGGCACTTAGCGGGCGTGCGCTTTGTGGTTGTGGATGAGGTGCACGAGCTCATCGGGAGCAAGCGGGGTGCGCAGCTCAGCGCTGCCCTTGAGCGCCTCCGGGAGATTGCGGGAGACTTCCAGAGGGTTGGGATAAGCGCCACCGTTGCCGAGCCCGAGCGGGTCGCCAGATTCATCCACACCCGGGAGAGGGTGGAGGTGGTGGAGGTTTCTCACCCCAAGCAGATGGAGCTGCGGGTGGAGGTGCCCGTGCCAAAGCGGGGTGATGGGGAGCTGGCGGAGAGGCTGGGGGTGAGCATAGATGCAGCGGCGAGGGTGCGCAGGATAGGGGAGCTTGTCCAGGAGTACGGGCAGGTGCTGATATTCGTCAACACCCGTGAGACCGCGGAGGCGCTTGCCCTCAGGTGCAGAAGCGCGGGTATTGAGGTGGGAATCCACCACTCCTCCCTGTCCCAGGAGGTCAGGGTCGCCACCGAGGAGGACTTCAGGCACCGCAGGCTGAAGGCGCTGATATGCACCTCATCCCTTGAGCTGGGGATTGACATAGGCTCGGTGGAGCTGGTGGTGCAGTACGGCTCCCCTAAGCAGGTTGGAAGGCTGATACAGCGCGCCGGGAGGAGCGGGCACCGGCACTGGGAGACCTCAAGGTGCGTGGTCATACCCGCAGACTCGGAGGACGCCCTGGAAGCCATCGCCATAGCCGAGCTTGCGCACAGGAGGGAGCTTGAGAGCCTCAGGGCGTGGGAGAAGCCCTACGACGTGCTCGCCCACCAGCTGGCGGGGCTTGCGCTGGAGTACGGGGAGGTCACCAGGGGGTATGCGATGCAGGTGCTGGGGCGGAGCCACGCCTTCTCCACCCTCACGGAGGAGGAGCTGGATGAGGTGCTCGCCCTCATGGGGGAGCTGCGCCTCCTCAGGGTGGGGGAGGAGAGCTTCAGACCCGCCAGGGGTACCAGGGTGTACTACTACAACAACCTCTCCACCATACCCGACGAGAAGCGCTACACGGTGCTCAACCTTGTGAGCAGGCAGAGGATAGGGGCGCTGGACGAGGCTTTTGTGGTGAGGCACGCTGAGCCGGGGGCGAGGATAATCTTCAGGGGGACCCCCTGGCGGGTGGTTGCCGTGGACGGGGAGGAGGTGAGGGTTGAGCCCTTGGGGGAGGTAGCGGGAGCGGTGCCGAGCTGGGTGGGGGAGGACATACCCGTGCCCTTCGCGGTGGCGAGGCGGGTGGCGGAGCTCAGGCAGGGCGTGGAGGAGCATGAGGCTGCGGACGCCTACACCCTGAAGCGAGCCCTCGCCCACGTGCGCAGGTGCAGGAGGCGCGGGTTCAGGGTTCCAGGTAAAGACGAGCTCTTGGTGGAGCTGCTGCGGGACATGACGGTGCTCCACACCCAGGCGGGCACCAGGATTAACGAGACCCTCAGCAGAGCCTTCTCGGCGCTGCTCAGCGCGAGGCTGGGGCAGAGCGTGAGGGCGGTGAGCGACGGGTACAGGGTGGTGCTGATGTGCGGGGTCTCTGAGGATGCGCTGAGGGAGATGCTTGAGCTGGAAGCGGAGCAGCTCAGGCAGGTGCTTGAGCTCAGCCTCAGGCGAACCAGGGTGTACAGGTGGAAGTTCCTGCACGTGGCGAGGCGCTTTGGAGCTGTGGAGCGGGAGTGCACCTGGAGCTCAGGAATAGCCGAGCGGGTGCTCCGCGCCTACAGAGGGAGCGTGATTGACAGGGAGGCGCTGCGCGAGGTAATCCACGGGTACTTAGACGTTGAGGGCTCTGCCAAGGTGCTGGAGGAGGTGCGCAGGGGCAGGCTTAAGCTGGTGGTTGAGCGCCCCAGCGAGCCCTCACCCTTGGCGCTGCGCACCCTGCAGGGAGCGGGGGAGCTCACCCTGCCCGAGCGTGCGGAGGCGGGCATACTGCGAGCCCTGAAGAGGAGGCTGCTCCGCAGGCGGGTGACCCTCTTCTGCCTGTACTGCGCCTCCTGGCACGGCAGCTTCACCATTGAGAGCCTCCCTCCAGAGCTCTGCTGCGGCAACTGCGGGGCGCGCAGGCTGGCGGTTCTCAAGCGGGACGAGCGGGAGCTCATGAGCCTCTACCGCAGGTACAGGCGGGGTGAGAAGCTCACCCCCGAGCAGATGAGGAAGGTGCGCAGCATGCAGCTCTCGGGTGAGCTCTTCCTCTCCTACGGCAGGCTGGCGGTGGTGGCTCAGGCTGGCTTCGGCACGGGTGCCGAGACCGCCAAGCGCATCCTGAGCAGGGCTGGAGGGGAGGAGGGGCTCTACCGCGAGATCCTGAGGGCGGAGAGGGAGTACGCGAGAACCAGGCAGTACTGGTAGCTAAAGCAGGGTGCGCAGGAGCATGGCGATGAGCAGCACCGCGAGGAGGGCGTAGAGGGCATGCCTGAGGCTCAGCCTGCTCACCACCTCCTGCACCCTGCTCCTCTCCTCGGGCACCTCAGCCCTGAAGGGCTCGTATATCCAGTTCTCGGGCTCCTTCCCTCTGGTCTCCTTGTAAACCGCCAGCCCCTGGCACTCGTGGTTCTCGGGCAGCCTGTGCTCCCCACAGAACTTCCCCCCGCAGAACTTGCAGGTGAAGGGCATGCTCTCGCTTGCCCCGCAGTAGCTGCACCTCGCCACTATCTGCGCCTCCTCTCAAGCTCAGCGCACACCTCTTCAAGGCTTATGCCGTGGTAGGAGAGCAGCACCATCAGGTGGAAGAGCAGGTCCGCGCTCTCGTAAATCAGCTCCCCCCTTCCCCG
>WANG01000004.1 GCA_015521945.1 Candidatus Hydrothermarchaeota archaeon | reverse complement strand
GTTACCACACCCCTGAGCCTGACCTCCCTGCCCTCAAGCTCCTCAGCCCTCTGGAGCACCTCAGCCACGGTGTACCCGCCCTCAAGCTTCGGGACGCTCACGTTAACAACCTGGGTGGGCATGAGGGAGTCGGTCATGAGCATAACGTCCAGGGTGGTGTTCAGGGCACCCGCCGAGAAGTTCAGCATTACCAGAGCGCTGCTCAGGTTTAGGAGCATCCCCTCCCTCACCGCAGCCTGGGGGCCAGCGGCCCACACGCTCGCGTTCCCATCCACGAGCTTGACGTAGGTGTACCCCTGCGCCTGAACCACCCTCTCCACCCTGCCGGAGGTGCTCACCAGCAGCCCCTCAAGCATCTCCTTCTGCGCCAGAATGTCCCCTATGCCAACCTCCTGCACCTGCAGGGGCACATCCACATCCGCCTCAAACTCATCCTCAAGGCTCCTGTACTCCACCGGCCTCTCCGACTGGGAGGTGCATGCCGCAGCCAGCACAACCAGGAGCAGCAGGAGGGCAGCGGGGGCTCTCAAAGCTCAAGGTCCTCCTTTGAGTATATCGTGAACCTTCCCTCCTGGTACAGCAGGGGGAAGTAGTGGGTGTCGTGGCAGGTGGAGCGCATCTTCACAACGCCTATGTACCTCTCTAAGGAGGTCAGAATCCCGCCGCGGCGCTGGAATAGCAGGTGCACTATCCCGTCGCTGAGGAACTCCTCCACCCCGTGCTCCCCGTACCTCCCACCTCCAGGAGGCATCTCGGATATCAGGAAGGCGGTAAACCCGAGCTCACGCAGCGCCCTGAAGAAGAAGTATATCTCCGCACGCACCTGCTGCAGCGCGGTCAGGGTGTACATGGCGTTCAGGGAGTCTATGACGAGAAGCTCGTAGTTCCTCTCCTCCTTGACTTCGCTCAGGAACCCCGAAATCTTCTTTATCCAGTTCTCCCCGCGGTACTTCTTCACCCTCTCCCGTATCTCATCAAAGCTCACCACATCAACCGCTCTATCCTCCATGCCAAGGCGGTGCATCTGGGTGAGCAGGCTCTCGGGGTCCTGCTCCAAGGTCACGTATAGCCCCTGGGTGTCAGAGTACACTGCGTTGTTGTAGAGCACGCTGTACGCAAGGGAGGACTTCATGGTGCCGGCGGTACCGCATATAAGAACCACACTCTTTTTCGGTATTCCGCCCTCAAGGCGCTCATCCAGCCCCCTTACGAAGGTTCTGACTCTCTCAACTTCCATCCACATTACATTGAAGTTACCCGTTTATATTCTTAACGCCCTCTCATCGCCTCCCTGAGCCCGTGCAGCAGCTCCGCGGGGGTTCTGACCGGGTACTCCAGCCTGTCCAGAAGCTCCTCCACTCGCCTGTCGCGGATCACCAGGCCACCCAGCCTCTCCGCCAGCTCCTCCCTGCCCGCGGGGAAGCTGAGCCCCCTGAGCCTCGCCAGAACGTGAACCGCCCAGTCTATGCCCAGAACCTCAGCCTCGCGCTGCGCCAGCCTCACCTCCCTCCCCAGGCGCCCCTCCTGCTTCAGCTTCCTGTAGGCAAGCTTCGCCAGCCCTCCAGCCACGTGCTCCTCCAGCTTCTCAACCTCGCCCGCCAGGTAGGCTTTAACCCTCTCCTCCCTGGCGGTGGCGATGTTCCTTGCTGTCTGCTCGGTTATCCCAAGCTCCCTTGCGATTTCCGCGTAGCTCTTCATCCCCTCGTTCTTCAGCACCACCACGTACGCCGCCTCCGCAAGCGAGGGCAGCCAGGTCAGGTTGCGGTACTCCACCAGCTTCCTCAGCCCGCCCAGCAGGGCTATGCTCTCGGTGAAAACCTGCTCCGCCATCTCATCCACACCAGAGCCCACGGGCTTACTCAGAACCTCCACTTCCACCACCTCCTCTCTTCCTCACGTACTCCTCCAGGGGGGCGAGTATCTCTATGGTGCCGAGCTCTGTGATTTCAAACACCCAGGTGCGGGAGTCGTGGGGAGCCAGGCGGCACCCGTCAATGCGCAGGGTGCGCAGCACGCTCCCCGGGGGGAGGTGGTACAGGGAGACGTCCCAGCGGGTCTCAATAAGCTTCTTGTCCAGCACTATGGTGCCGTCAAGGATGTGAGCCACAGCCAGGCCGCCTGCAGCCTCGGCGCTCTCGCTCGCCTGGGCGGAGCGCTTCTGGGAGACGAGTATAGCCGTCTGACGCCACCTCTTGAGGAAGTTGAAGAACTGCCTCACTATCTGCCTCGCAGCCACCTCCTTATGCTCGTACAAACCCGTGATGCTGTCTATGACCACGTTTGTAACCTTCCTCTCCCTTATGGCGTACGCCATGGTGTCAAGCAGAGCCCTCGGGTTCTCCCGCAGCTCGTCGCTGGCTGAGGCGTCTATCACCAGGATGTTCTCCTCTACCTCCTGGAAGCTGAGCCCCAGCGCCTCGCTCTTCTGCTTCAGCGCGGTGTACAGGAAGCCCGCGGGGCTCTCAACGGTTACATACAGCACCCTGTACCCGGCACCCGCCTGGGTAACCGCAAACTGCTCTGCCAGTATGCTCTTCCCGGTATCGGGCACCCCGGTTACGTTCAGCACCGCCAGGTGGGGTATCCCTCCCAGGGGCACACGCCGGTACCCATCCCCCGACCTCTCAACCCTGTAGAAAAGCTCATCCAGCCTCGTTCCCGTGGGTATCCCGAAGAGCTTCGGCGCTCTGTCCCTGAGCTCCCCGAGGGTGTGGTACTCCCCCATACCCCAGTTAAAGTAACCTAACGTGAAAAAACCATCCCCTTGCCATGGTTATCTGCCCGGGCATTGGTATGGGCAGGGTTCTGCTTGTGAGCCTTGACGGCGCCTGCTGGGAGGCGCTCAGCCTCATGCTCCCCCACATGCCGGCACTCAGGCGCCTGGTGGAGAGGCACGGGGGGCAGGAGCTTCGCTCCACCATACCCCCCACCACCGCACCGGCGTGGGCAACCATCCAGACGGGAATGAACCCCGGGAAGCACGGCATAATAGACTTCCTGAGGTACAGCAGGGAGAAGGGGAGCACGTCCCTGGTGAGCTCTGCCGGTATAAGGGGCAGGACCCTGTGGGATGTGCTCACTGGCTCCGGGAAGAAGGTTATAACCGTCAACGTGCCCCTGAGCTACCCACCGCCCAGGCAGAGGGGGAGGGTCACGGTGGGGTGCATGCTCTCCCCCAGGGTATCCCCGGAGATGGTTTATCCAGGGGAGGTTTACCCCGTCCTCAGGAGGAACGCCTACAGGATACTCCCGGGCTTCATAGGCAGGGGGGTGGCGGTGGGTGTTGAGAGGTTTGTGGATGAGTGCATTGAGGTGGAGGAGAGCAGGTTCGCGGTGGCGGAGGAGCTCATGGAGGCATACGAGTGGGACGTCATGGCGGTGCACAACCAGTGCATGGACGCCCTGCAGCACTGCTTCTACCACCTGCTGCTCGGAAGCCAGGAGGGGCGTGCGGAGCTTGCACGGTTCTATGCGGCGTCTGACAGGCTGCTGGAGAGGGTGGTGAAGCGGGCTGGAAAGGTGAGCCTGCTGGGTGTTTTCTCGGACCACGGCTTCACCCTTGCGGAGAGGTACATCAACCTGAACCTGTGGCTGAGGCGACGGGGGTATCTGGTGGAGAGGGGCTCCGCTGCCTCGGGGCTGATGCTCCTTCTCAGGCGCATGGACGTGCTCAGGCTGAGGAACCGCCTGCTCAGCAGGGTTTTCAGGAACTCCCTGCCCTTCGTTAAGCTCAGGACCGAGATGAGCCTCTCCAAGATAGACACACGCAGAAGCCGGGCGTACATACCCCTGGGCGCAACCTTCGGGTGCATCTACACCGGGGGGAACGGGGAGCTGAGGGAGAGGCTCAGGCGGGAGCTTGAGGGCATAGCAGACCCGGAGACGGGCAGGAGGGTGATACGGAGGGTTTACCTCAGGGAGGAGGTTTACAGGGGTGAGCGCGCCCACGAGCTTCCGGAGCTGGTGGCAGAGCCAGCCCCCGGCTACGCCTTCGGTCCCCAGCTCCTGGGGGAGGGTAGGTTCATCAGGAGGGCGAGGCACGGCACAGAGCTGAGCGGTGCCCATGCACTCACCGGGGTGCTGGTGCTCACCTCTAAGGTTGCAAAAGAGGCCCCCGCCCTGGAGGACCTGGCTCCCACGGTGCTGCGAGCCCTTGGTGTTGAGGCTCCGGGGTGGATGGACGGCAGACCCCTTCAGGAGTAGTGCACCTGTGTTACGACCCCTATCCCCTTGCTCCTGCCCTCCCTGAAGACGAACCTCTGCCCGACCTCAACGTAGTGGGGGTGGTACTTGAAGCGCATCCTCACCATCCCCCTGTCCCCCGCAGCCAGGTACTCCCGCTCCAGGGGCTCAAGCACCACAGCCTCGGATATGGTCTCTAAGTGCACCACGGGCTCGTAGCCGCTGGCAACCCTGGTGGGGTGGTTGAGCACCACAACCTCTGCGGTGAAGCTCCTGGTGGCATGGAGCTTGGTTGAGGAGAGCACCATCCCGCGCCTGGGCTCAAGCTCCGTTCCCTTTATTGCAATGCCCACCACCTCCCCCACCTCGGCGTTCTCAACGCTCAGGTGGTGAACCTCTATGGAGGTGCTCCTCACCCTGTGGAACCTGCCCTCCGCATCTGGCCCAAGGTAAAGCCTGTCCCCACGGCGCACCGTGCCCCGCTTCACGCTGCCGCTCACCACCGTCCCGGTGCCGGGAACGCGGTATATCTTGTCTATGTACATCAGGAACCCCGCGCTGCGCTCGGGCTGGGAGACCCGCTTTGGAAGCATGTATAGAAGGCGGTCCAGCAGCTCAAGCCCCTCCCCCGTAACCGCGGAGACCGCGATGACGGGAACTAAAGCGTGGCTCTGCCAGAAGTTGCCGAGCTGCTCCAGGTCCCTGAGGGAGGATACGAGCTTTGGCACCCTCCCGACCAGCGCGAGGAGGCGGGTCAGCTCCCTGTGGAGCTCCCCCAGGTCCCGCGCCAAGTCTGACTTGGTAACAACCACCACCACGGGCAGGTCCATGGCGAGCATTATACCCAGGTGCTCCCTGGTGATGTGGGTTATCCCCTCATTCGCAGCCACCGTGAGAATCCCGTAATCCAGCTTCTGACCCACTATGCCCCGTATGGTGGTTCTCAGCCAGGGCTCGTGCCCCACGGTGTCAACGAAGGAAACCAGCTTGGCTGCCCTCTTCACGACCTCCGCCCTCTCCCTCCTGCTCAGCGGGTTTCTGAGCCTCACGGGCTCCCCGGAGCTGGTGAAGCCGTAAACCGCATAGCTCAGCTCCGCGCTGAGCCCCCGCTCTATCTCGTGCTTTCTGGTGTCAAGGTAGCGCCTGGTCTTCCCGGTGCCGTCGTCAAGCTCACCCGATACCAAGGTGCCCACCAGGGTGGACTTGCCGTGGTCCACATGACCGGCAACCGCCACCAGGAGGTGCTCCTTCTCAATGCGGGAGCGCTCAAGCACCAGCATGGCGCAGTACCTGCCGTTCAGGGCGTAGTCCTTCCTGGATGTGATGCAGAACCCAGCCTCGCTGGCGATTTCCGAGAGAACCTCCACGCTCTCCTCCAGCTCCTCCCTGGTTATGCCCACAGCCTCCCCGGAGTCGCTGACGCCTATCAGGTATACCGCCCTTCCAGAGCCGTTGGCTGCACGGTACCTGAGCTGGCAGGCGAGGCTCTGCCTCCTGTCCCTCTGAAGGTGCACCCTGCGCAGGAGGCAGCGTTTGAACTCAAGGTTGCCCCCCTCACCTCTGCCCGCCAGCCTGAGGAGCTCCTTCATCTTCAGAAGCAGCCCAGCGTAACATACCAAAAAATTTTAAGTGGTTATCCAGGGCATTGTGGCTGGTTCTGATAAGGAGGCACACAAGTGGCGAGATGGCAGGGCAGGTCTGTCAGGAAGGTTACGGGTGGCAGGTACAGGCGTTTCAGAAAGAAGCGCAAGTTTGAGCTTGGAAGGGAGCCCGCCGAGACCAAGGTGGGTGAGACCAGGCTGAAGGTCATCAGAGCCCGGGGTGGCAACATCAAGCTCAGGCTGTACGGGGCAAAGTTCGCCTGCGTGGTTGACCCGAAGACCGGGGAGGCAAAGAAGGTGGAGATACTGAAGGTGGTCAGGAACAGGGCGAATCCCCACTACGAGAGGAGGAACATAGTAACCAAGGGGGCGGTCATACTCACGGAGGCAGGGGAGGCAGTGGTTACCTCACGTCCGGGGCAGGACGGCGTGGTGAACGCCGTGCTCCTGCACCAGGATTAAGTATATATACTTGCCAGA
This sequence comes from Candidatus Hydrothermarchaeota archaeon, assembly GCA_015521945.1. Lineage (GTDB taxonomy): Archaea > Hydrothermarchaeota > Hydrothermarchaeia > Hydrothermarchaeales > BMS3B > JAADFH01. The sequence goes on along the minus strand of WANG01000004.1, from coordinate 6,348 downwards.
GGAATTTAATATAAAAATGAGGGGCAGGCTCTGGCAGGAGGAATAAAGTAAGGTGCCTGAAGCGTACCTGTACTTTGAGATGGGGATTCTGGTACTGCTGTTTATCCTCTCAGCCTTCTTCTCAGGGTCCGAGACCGCATACCTGTCCGTCAGCAGGGCAAAGGTCAGGAAGCTCGCGAAGGAGGGCGACTCCAGGGCGATTGTGCTGGAGAGGCTCCTTCACACGCCCAACAGGGTCATAATAACCATCCTCATAGGCAACAACCTCGTGAACATTCTGGCTGCCTCAATCGCCACCTCCATCGCAATACAGGTGTTCGGGAGCACGGGGGTGGGTATCGCAACGGGTGCGGTTACCCTGGTGGTGCTCCTATTCGGTGAGATAACCCCGAAGAGCTACTCCGCAACCAACGCCGAGAGGGTGGCGCTGCTGGTTGCAAAGCCCATCTACGTGCTCATGAAGCTCCTGACCCCCGTGGTGGCCGTGCTCTCGCGCTTCGCCAAGTTCGTGGTGAGCACCTTCGGGGGTGAGGTCAGGCTTGGGCCCTTCATAACCGAGGAGGAGCTGAAGATGCTGGTTGAGGTGGGGGAGGAGCTCGGCGCCATTGAGAAGGAAGAGAAGGAGATGATATCCGGCATCTTTGAGTTTGACAAGATGGATGTCAAGGATATAATGGTTCCGAGGATAGATATGAAGTGCATTGAAGCTAACAGCAGCATTGAGGATGCAAAGAAGCTGATACTTGAGACCGGGCACTCAAGGATACCCGTGTATGAGGGGAGCGTTGACAACATCATTGGCATACTCTACGCCAAGGACCTGCTCAGGTTCCTCAACTCGGGGGAGAAGCCGGAGACCCTGCACGGCATCCTGAGACCCGCCTACTTCGTTCCCGAGAGCAAGAAGCTCAACGAGCTGCTCAGCGAGTTTCAGAGGCTCAAGGTGCAGATAGCCATAGTGGTGGATGAGTACGGGGGCACCGCCGGAATGGTTACCCTTGAGGACGTGCTTGAGGAGATAGTGGGGGAGATAGAGGATGAGTACGATGTGGGCGAGGCAGAGGAGTTCAGGATGGTGGATGAGAACCAGGCGGTGGTGGATGCCAGGATGAGCATCCACGACGTTAATGAGAGGCTCTCCCTCTCCCTGCCGGAGGACCGGGTGGATACCATAGGCGGGCTGCTCTTCAACATGCTGGGCAGGATTCCAGTGCAGGGGGATGAGGTGGAGGTGGATGGGGTGGTGCTCAGGGTGGAGAGCATGAGGGGCAGGAGGATAATGAAGGTGAGGGTGATAAAGAAGAGGGAGGCGTGAGGGTGCGTGCTCTCCTGCTGCTCCTCGCGGTTGTGGCTTCTCTGCCGGGGGTGAGCGCAGCCCCAGTGGATGTGGTGCTGGTGAGGAGCGATATACCCCACGAGTTTGCGATAGCCCTCGCCTACTCCCAGAGCACCGGCATCCCCGTGGTTGCAACTCCCCCAGAGAGGCTGAGCCCCGAGGCGCGGGAGATGCTGGCGGGATACATAGAGCGGGGGTACAGGAGGCTGGTGATAATAGGGGGAGAGGAGGCGGTGAGCAGGGAGGTGCAGCGTCAGGTGGATGAGATGGGGTACATAACCAGGAGGATAGGGGAGGCGGACCGCTACGGCACAGCTGCCACCTTTGCCAGGGAGTTCTACTCCTCACCGGGTGGTGCCGTGGTGGTCTCGGGGGAGGGCTCCGCAAACCTGCTGACCGCCGTCAGGCTGAGCTCGGCTACGGGATACCCCATACTGTACGTGAGGCGCTCGGGGGTGCCGCCGGCGGTGATTGAGGCGCTCCAGAGCCTGGGTGTCAGGAGGGTGCTGGTTATTGAGGGTGACCTCACTGAGGAGGCGCTGGGGCAGCTTGAGGGGTACGGGGTGAGGGTGGTGAGGGGGGATGTGGAGAGGAAGCCCGAGGGGAGCGCCTTTAAGGTTTTTGCCGCCTTCTTGGCGGGGGCTGCTGCTGGGCTGCTGCTCTCTAAGGTGAGAAAGCGCAGGAGGAGCGTGCCACGGGAGGTGCTCAGCCCGGATGAGCTCAGGGTGGTGAGGGCGATGATGCAGCAGGGGGGCAGGCTGACCCAGGACGTGCTTCCAGAGATGACCGGCTTCTCAAGGCCGAAGGTGAGCAGGATAGTCAAGGAGCTGGTTGAGAGGGGGATAGTGGAGAAGGTGCCCCGCGGGAGAACCCACGAGCTTGCCCTGAAGAGGCAGCTTGAGTAGGTGCCCTACCTGAGCAGCCCCTCCGGCGAGGGCCTGGGGCTGAAGGCTATGGGTGGAACGGGAGGAGGGAGCCTCGCCTTCTCGGCTGCCACGCTCACCGCGGGGAGCATGCCCAAGGAGATGGTGTTCTCCACAGCAACCCTCACGTCAAGGGGCAGGCTGTTGTACCCCTGGGTGCTCCAGATGTCGTACATCTGGTGTATCCTCTCGGGGCTCTCGTCGGTGATGTAAGCCACCACGCTGCACTCAACGCTGCCTATCTCGTTCCTCCTCTCCCCCTCCTCCTCGTAGTAGGCTATGGATATCCTGTGCCTGCTGCGGAGGGAGGTGGGGCTGTACAGCTCGGGCTGCTGGCAGGAGTGGTTTATGTCTATCCTTATGTTGCGCACCTGCTTCAGGTCGGGTATCTCGTACCCTGTGCTCACCTCAAGCTTCTTGAGCTGGATTTCAACACGCATCCTTGGTACCTCGCCGCATGAGCACTATGCAGTAGTGTGGAGGGATGGGTATAAAAAGGTTCCCGGCGGCAGGTTTTAATACCACCTGCTCATTAGATGTGGTTGAAATGGAGGCGATTGAGGTCGCGGGGGTGCGCAAGAGCTTCGGGGGCAGGGAGGTGCTGAAGGGGGTGAGCTTCAGAGTATGCAGGGGCGAGGTCTTCGGGCTGCTCGGGGAGAACGGTGCCGGCAAGACCACCATGATACGCATCCTCGCGGGGCTACTGAAGCAGGACTCGGGGCAGGTGAGGGTGATGGGAAGCCCCGAGCCCTGGAGGGTCTCAGAGCTCCTCGGGTACCTGCCAGAGGAGAGGGGGGTGTACAGGAGGGCGAGGGTGGTGGAGTTCCTGAGGTACCTGGGGGAGCTGAGGGGAATGAGCAGGGAGGCGGCTGAGGCTCGGGCGCTTGAGCTGCTGGAGCGGCTGGGGCTCCTGCCTCACGCCAGAAGGGAGCTCGGGAGGCTTTCCAAGGGGATGCAGCAGAAGGTGCAGCTCGCGGGGGCGATGGTTCACGACCCCCAGGTTCTGCTGCTTGATGAGCCCTTCAGCGGGCTTGACCCCGTGAACACGAGGCAGGTGGAGAGGCTGATAGGGGAGCTGCGGGGTGAGGGTAAGGCGGTGGTGCTCTCAACCCACATGATTGAGCGGGCTGAGAGCCTGTGCGACCGCATCCTGATGCTGCACATGGGGAGAGGGGTGCTGCACGGCTCTCCAGAGGAGATAAGGGCGAGGTACGGGGATGGGAGGGCGGTGATTGAGGTGGCTGGAAGCATCCCGGAGGTGAGGGGGGCGAGGGTGGCTGAGAGGAGGGGCGGCACAGCGGTGCTGGTGGTTGAGGAGGGCTCGCCGGGTGACGTGCTAAAGCAGCTCATTGAGGCGGGGGCGGAGGTGAGGAGGTTTGACTCTGGCAGCGCCCCCCTTATTGAGATCTTCGTGAGGGTGGTGGAGGATGAGAAGGGCGCTGGTGGTGGCTAAGTGGGAGTTCCTGAGCACCATCAGGAAGAAGGAGTACCTGCTCTCCACGGTGCTCACTCCAGCCTTCGGGGCGGTGATGGCTCTCCTGCCATTCCTGCTTTTCAATCAGGGCGTTTCAACCCTGAGTGTCGGGTACGTGGACCATACGGGCATGTTTGAGCTGCCACAGAGCCTCACGGGTAGTGTGCCAGAGAACGTGAGCTACAGGGTGCTGCGGTACTCCAGCGAGGAGGTGGCGAAGCGGGAGCTGCTGCAGGGCAGGGTGAGCATGTACATGGTGATACCCGAGAACTACTTAGATACGGGCAGGGTGGAGGTGTACGTCACCCGCGCCACCCCTGCGCTCCTCCCCAGGGAGGAGATTGCGGAGGAGATGGTGAGGCAGATGCTCAGGGGCAGGCTGGAGGATAAGCTGGTGGAGAGGGTCAGCAGACCCCTTGAGCCAGTGGTGTACCGGCTGAATGATAGGGGTGAGAGGGCGGAGGAGATGGGGCTGGTGGCGTACATGTACCCACTGCTCATGGGGGCGCTCCTGATGATGGCGCTGCTCATCTCCTCGGGGTTTCTCATGCACAGCATGAACGAGGAGAGGGAGAACAGGCTCTGGGAGGTGCTGCTCTCCTCGGTTTCTGCGGAGGAGCTCATCGCCGGGAAGATGCTGGGGCTGGGGGGTGCCGGTCTGCTGCAGCTCGGGGCGTGGATGGTGCTTCTGGTCCCCTTGGCTGTGGTGGTTTCCCTCACCCTGCGTCCCGGGGTGCTGCTCCTGGGGGTCGCCTACTTCATCCTTGGGTTTCTGATGTACGCGTCAATAATGGCGGGTGCAGGGGCGCTGTGCACCTCCTCTAAGGAGGCGCAGCAGGCTACGGGTGTGCTGGTGATGTTCGTGCTCCTGCCCGTCGCCTTCGGGTTCATGATATTCCAGAACCCGGACAGCCAGTTAGCAAGGGCGGTCTCGCTGTTCCCTCTCAGCTCCCCGGTGGGGATGATTTACCGCATCTCCGTTGCCAGGGTGCCGGTGGTTGAGATAGTGCTCAGCATGTTAGCCCTGCTCCTCACCTCCCTGGCGATGCTCTACCTCTCGGGCAGGCTGCTCAGGGCGAGGGTGCTGATGCAGGGTGGCAGCCTCGGTGATGTGCTGAGGGAGGCGCTCAGGAGGAGGTAGCAAAAGGTTTATACCCGGCGGCGTGCTCCTGGAGCATGTAGGCTCTTACGGTGGAGTGTATGGGTAAAAAGACGAAGACGAGCTCCTTTGGTGTGCCCGGAAGGGTGTCGCACGACTCCACCGCCTTCTACTCACGCCGCATCTACGGCGATACCAAGCTGCCCAAGCCCTCGCCCTCCGAGCTTCAGGAGAATGAGGTTCCCGAGGAGCTGATTGACAGGGTGGTGCAGGGGGATGCCAGGGAGGTTCTGCGAAGGCTTCCTGACCGCTCGGTGCACCTGATGGTAACCTCACCCCCGTACAACGCCGGCAAGGAGTACGATGAGGACCTGACGCTGGGGGAATATCTGGATTTTGTGGAGGAGGTTATGCGTGAGGTTTACAGGGTTCTGGTGTGGGGCGGAAGAGCGTGCTTCAACGTCGCAAACCTGGGCCGCAGACCCTACATTCCCCTCCACGCCTACCTGATACAGAGGTTTGAGGAGATAGGGTTCCTGCTGAGGGGGGAGATTATCTGGGATAAGGGGGACAGCGTAAGCGGTGCCTCAACGGCGTGGGGCTCCTGGAAGTCGGCGGTTAACCCGGTGCTCAGGGACCAGCACGAGTACATCATTGTCATGTCCAAGGGGAGCTTCAGGAGGGAGAGGGGTGGCAGGGAGGATACCATAGGCGGGGATGAGTTCTTAGAGTTTACTAAGAGCGTCTGGAGGATTCCCCCCGAGTCTGCAAGGAGGGTTGAGCACCCCGCCCCCTTCCCCGAGGAGCTGCCCTACAGGTGCATACAGCTCTACACCTTCAGGGGGGATGTGGTGCTTGACCCCTTCGCAGGCTCGGGCACAACCTGCATCGCGGCGGTGAAGAGCCAGAGGCGATTTGTCGGGGTGGAGGTGGAGGAGAGATACGTGGAGCTCAGCAGGAGGAGGATAGCAAGTGCAATTGCCGAGCTGGGGCTCAGGTAGCTCATGGCTGGGGAACCCCACCAGCCGCAGGAGAGGCAGGGGAAAGATTTATATTAATGATAAATCATGATAAATCTGACGGTGGTTCTGATGATGCTTCCGCGGGCGTTGCTCAGGTGCAGTGTTGAGCCTCTCATAGAGGAGAGCAACTTAGTTAGGGATGCCAGGCAGGTTAAGTCGGTTGCCTACGTGGCACTTCCCTGCCAGATGCAGGCGGTTAGAAAGGCGCAGCTCATGCAGCACAGGACGCTTCAGGAGTGGCCGAAGAGGGTAAAGCTCGTGATCGGACTCTTCTGCGCCGAGAGCTTCCCCTACGAGGAGCTTGCGAAGGTGGTGGAGAGCAAGGGGCTGAGCATGGCCAAGATAAAGAAGTGGGACATAAAGGGCAAGCTCTTGGGGTACCACGACGGGGGCGTGCTGAAGATACCCCTGAAGGAGGCGAAGAAGTTTGCCAGGAGCAACTGCAGGTACTGCACGGACTACACCGCAGAGCTGGCGGATGTGAGCATAGGCGC
>WANG01000003.1 GCA_015521945.1 Candidatus Hydrothermarchaeota archaeon | reverse complement strand
CCTCCCGCCTATACTCCTGCATGGGCGCCGCAGAGTTTATCTCCGAGCACTTCATTCAGCCCCTGCGCACCGGGGAGGGGTACAACATGGTCAACACCCTGGTCTACGGGATACTCCTCCTCATCCTCAGCTTTCTGGTGCTCAGAGGGCTGAGAAGGGCAGGAATAAGGCTCAGCACCGACTTCTTTATAGCCCTCGTGCCCTTCACCCTCATCGCGGGCGTGCTCAGGGCGCTGGAGGAGTTCGCCAGGGTAACCGGTGCTGGAGTGCTTCCCCACAGCTACCTCTTTCTCACCCCAGGCATATACTTCCTCACCGCCGCCCTTGCCATCTCAGCCCTTATCATCGCCAGGAGGCTGAGCCAGAGGTGGGAGAGGGCGATGTTCAGAATCGGGGTGCTGATGCTCCTGCCCCTGCTCGGGCTATACCTGCACGACCTCTACATAGTAAGCGCGGGCAGAGCCTACCTCGCCTCGGGCGAGCCCGTGCAGCTCAACCCCATGGCGATGGTGCGCATCTTGGTGCTCGCGGGGGTGTTCACCGGCATCGCCGGTGGCGTGCTCCACCTCCTCAGGCAGAGCTCGGTGCCCAACCTGCTCATAATCTCGGGCGTTGCCCTTGACTCCGCCTCGGTTTACGTTGCCTTTACCTCCTTAGGCTACTCCGTGGAGCAGCCCTTCACCCACGCCCTGCTGGGAGCAAGCCCCTTAGCCTACCCCGCCTTCAAGCTGGGCTTCTACCTCCTCATCCTGTACCTTGCGGGAGACGAGGGAGATGACACCCTCTGGCTAATCAGGGTGCTCCTGCTGGTGCTCGGCCTCCCCATGGGGGTGCACAACTCCCTCCAGATCCTCCTGGGAGTTTAGCCAGGAGAGCACCTCCTCATGCAGCGCCCTGAATCGGCGTAGTGAGGGGTGCCCATCACCCAGCTCGGACCTGAACCTGTTAAGGCTCTGCTCAAAGCTCACCCTGCGGGTGCCCATAATCAGGTTGTCCGCGTACGCCACCAGCTTCTCCTCCCTGGTTTCCGGGAGGAAGTCCTTTGGAGGAAGCCCGAGCTCTGGCGCCTCATCGGCGGTTATCCCTGCTCCAACGTGCCTCTCCGCTATCCTGGCTATGCGCTCATCCACCCCGAGGCTGCGCAGAAGCTTTGCTCCCTCATACCCGTGAGCCGGGGCATGGGTGACGCTCCTGCCGATGTCGTGAAGCAGCGCCCCTGCCACCGCCAGCTCCGCGTCCACTCCAGGAATGCGCTCAGCGAGCTCCTCCACCAGCTCCGCCACCGCGATGCAGTGAGCAACCACCCTGGGGGGCACGTACCTGCGCAGAAGCTCCAGAGCCTCAGCAGTGCGCATCCGCCGCCACGCTCAGCTCCCTCTCAAGCCTCTGAATCTCCCTCTGCAGCCTCTGCACCCTCTCCTCGGCATCAACATGCTCAAGGGCAGAGCCGCACTCGGGACACCTGAACTCAAGCTCAGCCGCCTCCTCAAAGGGAACGTACCTCTCATCCTTTGAGCAGGCGAAGAACACCCTCCCCTGAATGGCATCAAGCTCCTTTGAAAGCGCCTCCAGCAGCCTCTGCTTCCTCTGCCTGATGAGCTCGTACACCCGCTCCAGCTCAAGCTTCCAGGTGTAGGTGTACCACCCTATCTCCGAATCCCTGGTTCTGACGTAGCTCGCGAGGCGGTAGTCGTAGAGCTTGTAGAGCACCCTGCGCACGGTGTTTATCTTCATCCCTGTCTCCTCTGCGAGCTCCTCATCGGTCGCCTCCCTGCCCAGCAGAGCATACACTACATCCAGCCCCTCTTCATCCACCAGCTCGGTCAGGAACCTTCTCGCCTCTGGGTCACCGAGTATGCTCTTGCCGTTGTTCACTCCCACTGCCTCCGTAACTATATTAATAAGCTTCCCGGGTTATAAATTTTTTGCAAGAAAAATTGAATGGCGATGGTAATGAAATTTAATGCACTTCCGTCAGTATTTTCTGCGTATGAGGAACTCTGAGACAGTTTCTATCATTTTAATCGTGTCGTTTCTTATTTCAGTTGATTTAAGCGCATCAAGTGCCGATTCAAAGTATTCGCCTGCTTTATTCATTGAAAAATCCTTTGCACGTGTCTTTTCAAGAATCTCAAGCACGTCCTTAACGTCGTTTTCCGATAGTTTATCCTTGGCATATATCTCCTCAAGCTTCACCCTGTCACCACTGCTTGCATTTTCAAAAGCATATATCACGGGTAAAATCTTCTTTTTCTTACGGATGTCGCTCGCTTTTGGCTTTCCGGTTTTTTCGCCCCATATTCCTATCATGTCGTCCACTATCTGGAAGGCTATTCCAATCCTGCGTCCGAACTTTCTGAAGTTATCTATGAGCCCCTGGTCCCTGGTGGCAAGCAGGGCACCCACGTGGGTGCTCGCCTCCATGAGCGCCGCCGTCTTCCTTGAGACCATGTCAAGGTAGCTGTCTATGCCGATGTCAAGCCGCTCCTCAAAGCTCATGTCTAAGTACTGGCCCTCGCACAGCTCCATCACGGTGCTGTTCAGCACCTGGAGCACGTCCACCACCCTCTCGTCGGTGACGTTGTACTCCCTGAGCCTGAGCGCCGCCAGGTTTGCGAGCACGTGCATGCCGTCTCCCGCGTTTATCGCGTGTGCCTCGCCGAAGAGCTTCCATACCGTGGGACGCCCGCGGCGCTTCTCATCCTTGTCCTCTATGTCGTCGTGAATCAGGGAGAAGTTGTGTATAAGCTCTATCGCCGCCGCCGCTGGAAGCGCCTTGGTGTAGACTCCCGAGATGGCCCTGTAGGTGAGCAGGCAGAGGGTGGGTCTAACCCGCTTGCCGGGGTACTGCTGGCAGGGCTTCAGGTTCTGGTCAAGCCACCCCAGGTGGTACATCATCATCTCGTAAAGGCGCCTGGGATGCCCGCGCTCCTCAAACAGGCGCCTCAGCTCCTGCTCCACCATCACGGCGTGCTCTGCAAGAATCTCCTCCGCCTGCATCTCCTTACACTTCCTGTGTGATAGTGGGCTCGGAGGAATAAAAAGGTTTCTGAGTCAGGGGGACAGGTGAGGATGGTGGAGGCGAGGGGCTGAGATGATGCGCGCCCTGATGCTCTATCACCCAGAGGCTGAAAAGCTTGCCTTGGATGTTGG
>WANG01000002.1 GCA_015521945.1 Candidatus Hydrothermarchaeota archaeon | reverse complement strand
CCCACCGCTGGAAAGGTGCCCTTCACCGACGGCTTCTACATAAGGAGGCATGCGGTTGACCTGGGGATACCCTACATCACCACCGTAGCCGCGGCGCAGGCGGCGTGCATGGCGATACAGAGCGTGCTCAGCGGGGAGATAAGCATCCGCAGCATAAACGAGTACCACCGCAGGCACGTGCACGAGCTGCGCTTAGAGGACTTCGGTTAGTGGGATATAAAGGCGCGCAGGGGGATGTAGTAGGCGTTCTCCATGTAGGTGACCCCCGACTCCCAGTAGCCTCCGAGCCTGGCGGCGATTGCAGATGCGAAGAGGATTCCGACGATGAGCCCCGCAAGGGCGCTTTCGCTTGCTCTGCGCCCTGCAACGCGCATCTCAAGCGCCCCCTGGGGGCATGCGGATACGCAGCTCATGCACCCCATGCACTCGGGGGTGCGAACCCTCTGCTTCCGGTGCACCTGCAGCCCTGAAGGGCACACCTTGGAGCACCTGCGGCAGGTGGTGCACTTGGAGGTGTCCCTCCTGACCTCCGAGGGTCCGAGGCTTGCGAGCACCCCCAGGAGGGCACCGTAGGGGCAGAGGTACCTGCACCAGAAGTTCCTGAAGGCAAGGGTCAGAAGCAGCAGGATGAGCAGAAAGCTCAGGGTAAGCTGCCCGGGGCTGAGCCAGAAGTCAAGCAGCTTGGCGTCAACAACCTTGTAGTAGGGGGACTGGAGGAACTCACGAGCAGCAGCAGCCGGCATGTCCAGCAGCACCAGCTTCAGGAAGAAGGCGAGAATCAGGTACTTCACCACCCTGAGGGGGCGGTCAGCCCACGGGGGCATGCTCAGGTTGCCGCCGAGGGCGGCTCCAACCCTGCTCACCCCTTCCGACACCGCACCCACCGGGCAGACCCACCCGCAGAAGCCCCTGCGCAGCAGGAAGGCTGAGCCGGCGATGGCGAGGAAGAGCACCAGGGCGGCTGGGTGGGTGGTGTCCACAGCCCCGTTGACCACCAGGTTCTTCAGGGCGACCAGGGCGCCTATGGGCAGGAAGGCGTCCACGCTTTCCGGGCGGGGCACGTAGGGGGTGGCTCCTCCGGTGTCAAAGTGCCTCACAAACAGGTACAGCCTGTACCACCCGTACAGGGTAAGGGCGAGAAAGAATGCCTGAACCCAATGCCTCAGGCTCACCCTTACCATCTCAAACATCTCTGCACCTGCAAAGTTATGAGTTTCCCCGGACATGTTCGGAGGGTAAAGGTTTATCTTGGCCCGTGAGGGTGGTTAGTGTTGATGCAGACCAGAGCTGTTTACGAGGGGCTGTGCACCGCCTGCGGAGGCGAGCTGAGCACCGAGGAGGCGGGTAAGGGTGTGTGCGGGGGCACGGGGCGGCGCCTGTGCACCATGGAGGCCGAGGAGGAGGTGAGGAGGTTTCTTGAGTTTTTTGAGCTCGCGGTGGGCAGGGCGAGAGCGCTGCAGCGTCAGTGGGCGTGGAGGGTCATAAGGGGGGAGAGCTTTGCGGCGGTTGCACCAACGGGCATAGGCAAGACCTGCTTCGGCACAGCCATGGCGCTGTTCCTGGGTATAAACGGCAGGAAGAGCTACATTCTGCTCCCCACCTCTCTCTTGGTGAACCAGGTGGTGGAGAGCCTGCGCAGGTACGGGGAGCGCACGGGGGTGGAGCTGAGCTTCAACGCCGAGGGGGAGAAGGTGGTGCTCCACTACACCTCCTCCCTGAGCAGGGGGGAGAGGGAGGCGTTTATGAGGCTGCTTGAGGCGGGGAAGGGGAGCATACTGGTGACGACCACCAGCTTCCTGGCTAAGAGGTTTGAGGTGCTCAGGGGGTGGAGGTTCAACTTCATATTCGTGGATGACGTGGATGCGGTGCTGAAAGCCTCAAGGAACGTTGAGCGTCTGCTCCACCTGCTGGGGCTGAGCTTCGTGGGGGGGCGCTGGAGGGGCAGCCCCAAAGGGTGCCTCATGGTTTCCACCGCCACCGCAAGGCCGGGGAGGAGCACTAAGCTTTTCCGGGAGCTTCTGGGGTTTGATGTTGGCGCCCAGAGCAGCGTGCTGCGGAACATTGAGGACTTCTGCACCCCGGATGAGAGCCCGGAGAGGGTGAGGGAGATACTCTCCCGCATGGGTGAGGGCGGGCTTGTGTT
>WANG01000001.1 GCA_015521945.1 Candidatus Hydrothermarchaeota archaeon | reverse complement strand
GAGGCAAGGATATACAGGTGATCACCCGCTTCCGTTGAGGAGGGCGTCCAGCCTCTCCCTCAGCTGCTCCTTCTTCACAACCCCTATCATCCCGTCAACGAGCTCTCCCCTGTGGAATATGGCGATGGTGGGAACCGACATCACCTCGTACTTCTCAGCCAGCTCCTCATGCTCGTCCACGTCAACCTTCACGAACTTCACCCTGCCCCTGTACTCACCCTCAAGCTCCTCCAGCATCTCCGCCACCACCAAGCACGGGGGGCACCACTCCGCATAGAAGTCCACCACCACGGGCACCTCGCTTTCAAGAACCTCCTTCTCAAAGTCCATGCCATCCACCTCTGCCTTTTCAGAAGCTCAGGACGAAATCACTTACCATTACCACATCCCTGTAGAAGCTCTCAGGGTCAGCCACCTTTACCCCCTCCACCAGCTCCTCGTCCCTGAACCCGAAGAGCTCCTTGTTGAGGGGGCACGCAAGAAGCAGGGCGCCCTCCATCTCAAGCATGGTTAGCATGTCCTCGGGAGTGGGAAGGGCGAGCTCCTCCATCCTGCGCATCATCTCCCGCTGCACCTCCTCGCTCTGGTCGGGCAGGCACTTCAGCTCCTTTATCCTCTCACGGTGCACCACGTTTATCCCCCGCGAGCCGAAGAAAACCGTAACCTCAGCGCCAGAGCGGAGCAGGCTGACAGCCGTCATCAGCCCGTTAAAAACCTGGCACAGCTCATCGCTGAACACCAGAACGGTAACCCTCTTCACCAACATCACCCTCTTTATTAACCTTAAACCCCCACGTAATAAATATTTCCCCCGGCCTCAACCTTTATATAACATCAGGTATAATAAAGTGGTTAGGCAGGGTGAGCAAAGTGAAAAGCTGGCAGGTATTTCTCACTGTGCTCGTGCTGGGTCTGGCGTCGGTATCACCCGCTGGAGCCGAGTACATAGTCCACTACAGCTCTGGAGGGTACGACGCCCCCTTCGTTGAGGGTGTGAACGTGCACACCACCACCTCAGCCCTTCAGATAATCAGGGTCAAGAACCTGGAGAGGGTGAAGTTCTACGCGGGGGATGAGGCTCTCACGGCCGCGCTCGCCGCCATGGACTACCCCGTGCCCCCGGGGAGCCTCTCAACCCTCAACACGGTGGAGCTGGGTGGCGACCCCCACCAGGTCGCCGCGGAGAAGGCATACAGGAAGTACAGGAAGCTCCACTACCCCAGAACCGTGGCTGTGGTGCGGGGTGACATACCCGCGGATGCCCTGCCCCTGATAGCCTACGCCAGGCAAAACCGCATCCCCGTGCTCCTCACGGAGCAGGACTCGGTGCCTGCCCCCACCATTGATACCCTTCAGAGGCTGAAGCCCTCAAAGATACTCCTGGTGGGCGGGGAAGAGGCGGTTTCAGAGGAGGTTGAGCAGCAGCTCGCCCGGATAGCACCCGTGGAGCGGGTTGGAGGCGCCACGAGGTACGAGACCGCCACCATGCTCGCAAGCTTGGTGGAGGAGCCCAGAACCATAGTGGTCACCGACGGCACCCGTCCAAGCGAGGACACCGCATTCCTCGCCTGGGTTTACCGTGCCCCCGTGGTGTACGTAAAGCCGGGTGAGGTGCCTCCGGCAACCGCCGAGTACCTGCGCAACAACAGCGTGGCTGGAACCAGGGCGGTCAGGCTGGTCCTGGCAGGGGTTAACGCCTCCCTGATTCAGGAGCTCGCCGGGCTCATAGAATCCCCCTACCTCAAGGGCGAGCTGGTGGTGAGGGTGCGCAACGGCGACGACGAGCGCCTCTACGTGGAGGCAAAGGCAGGGCTCGGGTACAGGGGGGAGTACGTGAACCCCGGGGTTACCAAGGAGTACACCCCCCTGAGGCTTGCACCTGGAAGGTACACCGTGAGGATAACCTGGCTTGACCCCGACCTCTTGGAGATGAGCAGCATGGAGAAGGAGGTCAGGATAAACCCCGGCAGGAGAACCCTGCTGGAGGTTGAGATACCCAGGGTAACCCGCGACTCCTCCTATTAGAGCTCCGCCCTCCTGTGGGCATCCCTCTCCCCCAGGGGTACGGTGGCATCAATGCCCAGCTTTGCGGTTCTCCCGGACTTCTGGGCGCTGGGGTCAAGGGAGGAGCCCCTCATGTTCCTGAACACCACCATGTCCCTGTCAGCCTGAAACCTTGTGGCAATAGCAAACTCAACCTCCCGGGGATTGAAAACGTCAATATCGCTGTCCACCACCACCACGTGCTTCACGCTGGGGTGCGCCTCCATGACCGCCTCAATCACCCTCCTGGGCTCATCCTCCGCCCTCTTCTCAATCGCCACTACGGCGTGAAGCCAGCTGCACCCGCCGGTGGTGAGCGCCACCTGCCTTACCCTCGCCACCTCCGAGGCTCTAACGTATATCCCCGGCTCCCTGGGCATGCCCATGAACAGGCGGTGCTCAACCCCCGCCGGCAGCAGAGCATGGTATATCGCATCCTCACGGTGGTACACCCCGAGCACCTCAACAACGGGCTGGAGCCTCACCGAGTCGTAGGTTCCAGTTATGTCCGTAAAGGGACCCTCGGGGTGCATCTCAGGGGTTATCCTGCCCTCAATCACCACCTCCGCATCCGCGGGCACCATCACCCCAACCCTCCTGCCCCTCACCACCCTCAGGGGCTTCTGGAGTATCGCAGACGCAAACTCCAGCTCATCCCTGCGCAGCTCAAGGGGGTAGGCGGAGGCGAACATCACCGCCGGGTGGACACCCACGGCAACCGCCACCTCAAGGGGCTCGCCCCTCTCCAGCGCTCTGGTGTAGTAGGTGTGGAGGTGCCGCTCCACCAGGCGTATGACCATCTTAGAGCTGTCCAGCACCAGCATCCTGTGAACGCTGGCATTCCTCCCCAGCTCCTCATCCTCGGCTATCACCACCCCCGAGGTTATGTACCTCCCCGCGTCCCCCCTGTAGTGCTTCAGCACGGGCAGGGCGTCCAGGCTGGAGGCACGCTGGTAGGCGGGAGCCTCCTCAGCCTCCACCTCCACCAGCCTCCCCCTGCGCCTCTCCGCCTCCGCCACGTGCTTCAGGTACCCCTCAGCATCCGTGCCCAGCGCCCTGCACATCCCCTCCCTGCTCGCCACCACGTTCCCCGCCACCCGCAGCTCCGAGCCCCTCACCCTGTTGAAGAGCACCGTTCTCTCCTGGTTCCTGTGGAGTATCGCCGCCACCTCGTACTCTGGGCTAACCTCCTCCTCCACCACCACCTCTGGCTTCAGAAACTCACGAAAGCTCACTCACCCCACCGCCTGTAGAGGGTGTGCTCTATCCCCAGCACATCCAGCACCTTCCCGGCTATGAAGTCCAGCATGTCCTGAATGGTTGCAGGTCTGTGGTAGAAGGCTGGCATCGCGGGCAGGATAACCGCCCCCATCTCCGCCAAGGCAAGCATGTTCCTCAGGTGTATGGCGTTGAGGGGCGTCTCCCTGGGCACCAGCACCAGCTTCCTGCGCTCCTTGAGCATGACATCCGCGCTCCTGGTTATCAGGTTGCCCGAATACCCCGCGGCTATCGCAGCGAGGGTCTTCATGCTGCAGGGTATCACCACCATGGCATCGGGTGCCGAGGAGCCGCTGGCAAAGGGTGCGTGAATCTCGTGCTCCGAGTAGCACTCGGGCACCTCCCCACGGGTCTCAACCTCAATTATCCTCTTAGCCGCATCGCTCACCACGCACTCGTGCTCCACCCCCAGCTCACGCAGCCTGCGCAGCAGGTTCAGGGCGTACTCCACACCGCTCGCGCCCGTAATCCCCACCAGTACCTTCATGCATATTCCTCCTCGGGGTGATTTTTATAACTTGCCTACGCCAAGGGAGTTAGCGATGGACGCGGTTACCGTCGGGCACGCCAGCATGGACAGGGTGAGAATCTCAGGCAGGGAGAAGCTCCAGCCCGGAGGGGCGGCGGTTTACTCAGCCCTCGCCGCGAAGACCTTCTGCAGGTGCGGCATCGTCACCAGGGTGGGCTCCGACTACCCTGCGGGGTTCATCAGGGAGCTTGAGAGGTGGGGGGTGGACACCTCTGGCATAAAGCGGGTCGGAGGCAGCAGCACCAGGTTTGAGATAGAGTACACCCCCTCGGGGCAGGCTAACTACACGGGCTACCACCCGGGAGCCGGGAGGGGCCTCAGGAGGGAGGACATACCTGCGAGGTACCTGACCGCCAAAGCCTACCACATCGCCCCCATGTCCCCCAGGAAGCAGCTCAGCTTCGTGGAGTACCTGAGGGAGCACACCTACGGCATAATCTCCCTGAACACCCACCTGAGCTACTTCAGAAACCACCGAAAGGAAATCCTGAGCCTCATAGAGAAGGTTGACATCTTCACCATCAACGACCACGAGGCGATAAGGCTCACCCTGAGCCCGAGCCTTGAGCATGCGATAAACGTGCTCAAGAGGCGGGGGCACGGGATAATCGTGGTAACCTTGGGGATGTACGGCAGCATACTGCTGGAGGATGGGGAGGTGAGCTTCTCACCCTCGGTGGTGCAGAGCAGGGTGGTTGACCTCACGGGGTGCGGGGACGCCTTTGCTGG